>JAIMZO010000091.1 GCA_020054965.1 Spirochaeta sp.
TCCGAAAGGTAACAGGATATTCCGCAAAAGAGCTATTCACCTTTGCCTTGGAAGAGAGAGGCAAACCGTATGAAGCCATCGAGGGTGAGATGGTCAGTATACGCGGTCAAGGAAACTCCTATCTTCCCCATGAAACAGGACTAGGACTGGTTGGCTACCGTGAAAGTCCCTACGATGGTGCTGCCCTCTATCGCTATAAGGAGGGAAAAGAACCGGAGCGCCTGTTCTCGCTCCCAATTTCCGGGCGATCATCAATTGCATTCTCCGATACAGTTGCCTTACTCTCAGTCGATTCCGTTGACCCTACAAATCCCTCCAGCCTCTCCCTTGCCCAGGTGAGCTACAGCGACCTCCATCTATTGGACTTGGAAAACCGCACATCCAAACGCCTGACTGAGAACCAGCGCCTGGTGCATCCCTCTCTCAGCGGAGACGCAAAGCGGGCAGTAGCCTCCCGGATTTCTGGCTCCTTCTACGAGCTGGTGGAAATCGACTTGGAAGAGAAATCGGTCGAGCCCTTGTACCGGGAGGAACGAACAAGTCTGCTTGAGCCCTCCTTGAATACTGATGGCTCATTGCTTGTCTTCCTTGCTTTGCAGGATGGATACTCCTCGATCAAGCTATTGGACAGGCAAGGTAAGGTCCAGACACTTGTGGGACCCACGAAAAGTGAACTTCGCTCCCCCCTGTTTGATGAGGATGGGGCCATCCTCTTTGTAGGAGAGCAGGATGGTAGGTTCAGCGTCTACCGATATGACGGCGAGAAAAATGAGACAGTCAAGCTTTTCAGTGATCCCTCAGGCATCTTCGCTGCGCGGCTCATCGACAACTCCCTCATATATGAGACATATACCCCAGAAGGTTTTGCCCTGAAATCGGTGGCAGTGGAACGTATGGAACATACCCCAGTCACTTTTTCTGAAGCAAAGATGGGGGCTGGTACGATTGAGATTGCACGTGAGTATCCTGTCTCCACCTACCGGGACAGGCTGCGTCTTAACCTGGTACTCCCATTCCCCTTCGTTGAGGCAAACAGCATCCAACCAGGCCTCTGGTTCCACGCTACCAGCAATCTCAGGAAACATAGTTTGATAGGAAGTGTTGGATACTCCTTTACGGGGATGCGCCCGGTCTCCAGTGTGGTCTACCAGTACGCTGGAGGCAACTATTCCCTCCAGCTATCCGGTGATCTCAATACCTATGATATTGAAGAAGCAACATACCTTACCAATGTCTCAGTGACAGTAGGCCTTCCTGTGTATTATCATTCAGGGTTCAAAACGACCAAAAGGATTTCTCTCCAACCGTCTATCTCTGTATCTAAGAAATATTCTGACTGGGCAGGAGCAGCAACCCTGACCATTGGCGGCTCCTCGGTTTCAAGGGATTACCGTACCATCGACTTCTATGGTCCGAGCATGAGTGAAGTGGCTACTGGAATCCAGGTTCTGACAAATGGCGATTTCTCATCGCAGTGGTATGCGGCCTTTGCAAGCATCATGCGTCAACAGAGACTGTTCGGGGGCCGTCATATGGCACGGCTCTCTCTCTCTGGTATTACCAGCTCGCAGGGAGTAGGGAGTGCGTATCCGCTCTTCTCCTTCGGCCCACTGGGGGATGGGGATGCGAAGATTCGGCTCTCAGCTTCCTACCTGCTCCCGCTTGGCCTGCTCGATCTTCCTGTCCTCTACGGAGGCCTTACCAAGGCAGGATTGGAACTATCGGCCAAGACTGCGTGGTACCTGGACGATGGGGCCGTACAGTGGGAAGACGCTTGGGCGATTGGGGCTACGCTGAGTGGCAATTTTGTGATGGGAGGGCCCTCTTTTGCCTTTCAGCCGTTTGTTCGATTTGCCTATCTCTTTGGACCTGATGATTGGGCCATCACCATTGGTATGAACGGCCAGGGAATCCTTGATTTTTTTCCTACTCCCAATCATGCTCCACATCTATGACGATGCCTGTCATGAGAAGCCAAGGACCGGTATGCGCTTCAAAATAATCAATCGTTGAAATTTCTTCAGTCCCAAATACATATTGAAGTGTCGATGTGAAACGCAGGCGATAGTTCTGCCGTTCAATGACCAAGCCAGGAATGCCCAATCCCTTGAGGCCTACCTCGATGGCAATCGTGGGGTGAAGTGATTCAACAATCGTAGTGGTAAAGTCTTGCTGTAAATTGAAACGCTGGGCACCTGCAAGCAGTTTCCCATAGGGCTCAAAGCGAGGGTGAAGAGTGATACCCCAGGAATAGCCGAGCATCCAGGAGCCAACGTTGAGCCGGTCATCCTGGTCATCCATGTTATTGAACATCGGGCCATTCTTGTGGCGTATCTCGAAACTTACATCCTTGTAGGAAAATGCGAAAAGCCGATTCTGTTGACCATTGAGGTCATAGAGGAACCCAGTAGAGAAGATGAAATCAGCAGAACGGAATTGTTTCTCCCCCCACAAGGAGACTATATCAAAGCTGAAACCGCCGAAAGAGCGCCCTGTTTCCAGGTATGAGATGAACTGGGTGTGCAGCAACCCACCATCATAGTGGTAGGAGAGAAAGGTTCCTTGGTAACGTTCGACCATCTCCTGATGAACAGCACAGGAGTGGTTGGTACTTCTCTGAAGATATCCCAAACGCACAGAGATAATGGAGTCGAACTGCAATCGGACATTGCCACTGTATGTTTGTTCCCAGGCATGGGCATAATCCAGGTCAAACTCCACCGATGCTCTCATGCCTCCAACGCTTGTTCCTAGCGTGGCTCTGCCTCCAATTGAAGGATGCAAGGATATTTCATCCGTAGTGTAGGTAAGGTTGAGGAGATCCCGGCCAATAAGGCTATGGAAATGATTCTGTACCTCATTGAATCCCAGATTACCTGAGGCAACCAGGCCTGCTCTTGGCGTAAAGGTGAACAGTTGGCCCTGTAGTGGGTACGAAGCCATGAGTGAGATGACATCATAGCGTTGCATGGTATCGAGACGGTCGGTATAGCCACCCGTGGCAAGGCTCAGGGTAAAGGAAGAGGGGAATACCGCTTCTACCGTGGAGCCATAGGACAGTCCGTCATCATGGTTATGCCCGATTCCCATCGTATACCAGTCATTGTTGGTCCCTATCGTAAGAGACCCGATATTCGCTGATACAGAAGTAGTACAGAGCGATAGGATGAAACAAAAAGCCACCAATTTTCTAGAGTTTTTCCGCAAGTTCCAACCACCTTTGTTCTGCCAAGTCGAGTTTCTCTCTTAGGTCATGGTACGTTTCAGTTCTCTCTGCAAGCGTTCCTTCTTCAGTGGGTTCAGCATGCGAGAAGCTTGCTTCCAAGGTATCGATACGCTCAGAGAGTATACTCATTTTCTCCTCAAGTGCCTCAAACTCCTGTCTTTCCCGGTATGAGAGGCCTTTCTGTTCTGATTTTCTGGTCGTTTTCTGCACCGGTGCCTCTGAAGTCTCTTTCTGTGTGGGCGGCGAGTTTTGTGTTCGTTCTTTCCACTCACTGTAGCGCTGTGCTTCATACCGCACAGTGCCTCCTTCCTCGAGCACGAACAGTTCATCGCAGGTAAGGTCAAGGAATGCTCGGTCGTGGGAGACAATGAGCACACATCCCTCAAAATCCTGGATATACTGCTCGAGGTTTTCCATGGTGGGGAGGTCGAGGTCGTTGGTCGGTTCATCGAGCATCAGGAAGTTTGGATTGGAAAGAAGACGGGAAACCAGGTAAAGCCTTCTCTTCTCTCCTCCGGATAATGTTGCGATCGTGCTTCTGTGCATGGATGTGGGGAACCCAAAGAGCTCCAGGAATTTGGCAGCACTTACAACCTCTGAGGGACCAAGGACCACCTGGGTTGCAATTTCTTCCACATACTCCAGAATAGTCTTCTCGCTTTCAAGGTTCCTGCCTGTCTGGTCGTAGTAAGCGAACATGGTATTTACCCCAATATCAAGTGAGCCACTGTCGCTGGGTAGGTGAGCGCAAAGCAGATCAAGCAGGGTGGATTTGCCGCTGCCATTTGGACCCACCACCCCGATCTTCTTTCCTTTCGTAAAGGAGAATGAGAAATCAGAGATGACGGTATCTTCTCCAAAAGACTTGCTGAGATGTTTGGCTTCAAGAATCTTTTTTCCCAATCTTCTGCTTGCTGACTGAAAGGATTTTTGTGCCTGGTCTCCAACCATGGCTTGGTTTGCCAGCATTGCCTCAATGCGGTCCTTTCTGCCGCTATCCTTTCCTGTACGGGCCTTTGGGCCACGCCTGAGCCAGGCAAGTTCCCTCCTCAGGATGGTACTCAGTCTATCCTGTTCTTTTTGCAATCGCTCGATGCGCTGTTCACGCTGTGCGAGGTAATCGGCAAAGGAACCAGGGTGTAGATACATCTGTCCCCCATCCAACTCAAGAATTGTTCTGCAGACAGTATCGAGAAAATACCGGTCATGAGTTACCAGTATGATGGTGGCAGGACTTGCTTTCAGGTAGGATTCCAACCACTCGATGGTTTCGATGTCGAGGTGGTTGGTCGGTTCATCGAGAAGCAACATGGTCGGGCGGGATGCGAGCACCCTTGCGATAGCCACCTTTTTCTGCATGCCTCCAGAAAGCGTAACCATAGGAGAGTCCAAGAGATCATAGAGCCCAAGTTCACCAAGAAGGGAGGTATAGTCACTCTGGAGGTTCCATACATCGTGGTTTTCCATCAATTCGCTTTGTCTGATCAGGTTGGCTTCATCCTCTGGATGGGCAAGGGCGTGTTGATACGCGTTCCAGGTGGCAATCCTTATCCCGCTTCCTTGCAGGAGATAGGAAGAGACTGTTTCGTTTTCCCTGAATTGTACTCCCTGTTCCAACATGACCAGGTCAGTGCCGTTTTTCATCGCGATGGTTCCGCTGTCTGGTACCACCAGTCCTGCGAGTATCTTGAGAAAGGTTGATTTACCTTCTCCGTTCCGACCGATCAGGGCAACATGGTCCCCCTCTTCCAGTCCAAAACTGACATCTTGAAACAGTGGTTCGTCTTTGAGGGTCTTTGAGACCGATTCCAATGAGAGTACATTCATATGCTGAGCGTAGCGAAAAGCAGATACCTAGGCAAGATACTTCAGGCAGCAAGAAACAATACGGCAACCCCTGCGATGGAGAGGAAAGTGCCCCCGAGACTGGGCAGAGAAAGCTTCTTATGGAGGATGAAGCGGTCAAAAGGGAGAAGGAGTATCGGGGTTATCTGGGTAATCGTGGTAACAATTCCCACCGGCGCCAAGGTGAATGCCTTCATCTGGGTTGTCATACCCAAGACAGGCCCGGCAAGTGCAGCAAAAAGCAGGATAAAGAAGAGACGAGGTTTTTTCAGGAGTGCCAGGTGTTGTTTCCCATTCTTCTTGTAGAAGAAGTTGTAGATGATAAAGATGGAAAGGCCTCCGAGGTTTCGTAGAAGGTTCGTTGCAACGGGACCAGTCTCGTCCATTGCAAATTTGGCCATGAGAAAGGAGACGGATTGCAGAATTGAGGCAAGAACGGCAAAGAGCAGGCCTGTGGAACGATCTTTCTGTTCTTGTTGGGCGAGGAGGGGCTTTCGGTCGAGCAGGACCATCAGCAACACCCCCAGGATTGTGGTTAGGATTCCCAAGACCTGGATACCGTTCAACCGTTCAGCGAACAGAAAGAAACCAAAGATGGCGGTAACCACCGGAGAGAGGGTCATGATTACCATCGATTCCCTGCTTCCCAGAAGTATATAGGCTTGGAAGAGCAACTTATCGGTAACGAAGTAACCTATTGCTCCGCTGGCAAGGATGAAGAAGTAGGTCTGTGGAGAGAGGTGGAGGGGGAACCACATCCCTTCCATAATATAGGTCAGGAGGATGATGGCTGGCAGGGCAAGCCACATCCGGATATGAGCTACTGCATCAGAACCGACCTGCTTTCCGAGATGGCGGTAAATGATGGAATTCTGAGCCCAACAAGCAGCGGTGACGAGGGCAAGCAACTGCCCGAGAAGAAGATTGCTATCCATGATGGGGTACAGTATCACGTCCTGGAATTCTGTACAATTGACGGAAGGACAACCAACGGCTAGAATGTGGCATAATCCAGAGGAGTTTCTTATGTTGCACGGATTCCCCCCGATCGAAAGCCCTCAAAGTACCGTGCTCATCCTGGGCACTGGCCCCAGTGTCAGGTCTGCCTTGAAACAGCAGTATTATGGTCATGAAAGGAATGCATTCTGGCCGATCATGCGAGATCTGCTTGGCGGCGATATTGATCATTACGAGCAGAAGTGGGAGTTGTTGCTCTCTCACAATATTGCCCTGTGGGATGTGCTTTCAGCTTTCCAGCGGAAAGGATCTGCCGATTCTGCCTATACAGAGATGATACCCAACGATTTTCAACAATTTTTCCAGGAACATCCTGCAATCGAGAGGGTGCTGTTCAACGGGAAGAAGGCACAGGAGTTTTATAACAGGTTTGTCGGCATTTTCCCTGAATCCTGTTGTTTTCTCAGCATGCCGTCCACCAGTCCCGCATACACGCTCAGCTACGAGGAGAAACGTGAGCGATGGGCTGAAGGGCTAAAGATACTACCTGAGATCGGAAGA
>JAIMZO010000092.1 GCA_020054965.1 Spirochaeta sp.
AGCGGTTGTTCATCTCCGGATACGTTGGATTGAGAAAGCAGCGAAGCAAGCTCCCCGACTCGAGTAGCTGATGGATAAAGAGCTGACGGGTAAGGCTGTTTGCCGGAACCATGGTTTCATGATGAGGCAGGAAATAGCCCCGAAAGGTATCATAGGAGATTGCTCTCTCCGCCAGGATTGCATGATGTTTCCCATGGAGCGCATAATCGGTCAGGTATGATCGAGCTGCAACCTCGGTTGGAAATACACAGATCAATCCCTGGTCAAAAGCCTCGTGCACATAGGAACGTTTCGTTTGTGATAGACTCATACGTTGCAGTATATCATGTTTGTGTGTACGATGAGCGTACGTCATGGAAAAACCAAGAAGAAACTTGATGCAGAAGGATACAGAAGCGGTAGGTTCGCCCTTCAGCTTGGCACTGGCCATGGTTCTCAGCCTGCTTTTTTGGCTGATACTGGGCCCCTATTTCATTACCGCGCTTGGGTATTTCAACATCCCCTACCTGAAGGCAAATGCGCCTTTCCTTGCCATGGCTTTGGGTATCGTGGTCTCAGGGAAGCTGTTGCTTACCTCGAGTCCACGATCACTGATCACCGACCACAGCACCTTCCGGTTTGCCCTCTTCTTCAAGAGCATGGGAGCTTATCTTCTGGCGGCAATGCTTTTTTTACTCCTTGGACTCATGGCTGAACCAGAGGCATACACTACCAGTGACGCATCCGCTCTGGAACATCTGATGTTGCTTCCCCTGGTCCTCGTCCTCACCCCCATCCAGACCAGCAGCGAGGAAGTGGTATTCAGGGTATTTCCCATTCGGGCTGTTCAAGGGGAAAAACTGAGAAGAGGGGCAATGAGAAATGTCCTTGCCTGTGTACTTTCTGCAATCCTGTTCACCTCTCCCCATCTCTCAAACAGGGAACTGGGAAGTGCAGAGAGCCCAACTCTCGTCTTGGTATTTTACGCACTCTTCGGTGGCTTGGTTACTGCGCTGAGCATTGCCACTGGAGGATTCGAACCGGCTCTGGCAATCCATGCAGCCAACAATCTCTTTGTTGCCCTTATCTGCAACTACCAGGGATCCTCCCTTCCCAGCCTTCCGCTCCTGACCACCACAAAGGCAATCGGCACTCCCATGGATCTCCTGCAACTCATCATTGGGCTGTTGATGGTATTCCTTGTGGTCAGGAAAGATAGTATGGCTCAACACCATATGCAAAAATGACAATGGATGTTTCTGCGTTAAACGGGCCATCGCAATGCGGTGGCCCGAAATAGTAATAGTCTAGATGTCTTACCGTACGCGGAAAGCATCCCGTCCAGCATACTCAGCGGTATCACCAAGGTAGTCCTCGATGCGCAGAAGCTGGTTGTACTTGGCAAGACGGTCAGAGCGGCTCATGCTGCCGGTCTTGATCTGTCCAGTCTCAAGAGCAACTACGAGGTCAGCAATGAAGTTGTCCTCGGTCTCTCCGGAGCGGTGGGAAACGATTGAGGTATAGCCGTTGCGCTTTGCAAGGTCAATAGCCTCGAAAGTCTCTGTGAGGGTACCGATCTGGTTCACCTTGATCAGGATGGAGTTACCAACACCCTTCTCAAGACCCATCTTCAGTCTCTCAACATTGGTTACGAACAAGTCATCGCCAACAAGCTGGACACGGTCGCCGATACGATCAGTGAGCAATTTCCAACCTTCCCAGTCGTCCTCGGCCATGCCGTCTTCGATTGAGATGATCGGGTAGCGGTTTGCCCAGTCTTCCCAGAGGTCAACCATCTGTGCACTGGTAAGCTTGTCACCGGTGGACCATCTGAGGGTATAGGTCTTGGTCTTCTCGTCGTACAGCTCACTGCTGGCCGGGTCAAGAGCAATCATGAAGTCACCATCACGACCGGTGGTGTAACCAGCAGCCTTGATAGCTTCCATGATGACCTCAAGGGCCTCTTCATTGGACTGCAAGTCGGGAGCGAAACCACCCTCATCACCAACAGAGGTGTTGTACTGGCGTCCCTTCAGGACTGATTTCAGGTTATGGAAAACCTCTGAGGTCATGCGGAGTCCCTCGCGGAAGGAAGCAGCACCGATGGGCATTACCATGAACTCCTGGAAGTCAACCTTGTTATCGCTGTGTGCACCACCGTTGAGGATGTTGGCCATCGGAACGGGAAGAGTGCAAGCGTGGTATGCACCAAGATACTTGTACAGCGGCAGACCGAGGTAGTCAGCAGCGGCACGGGCGACAGCCATGGAAACACCAAGGATTGCATTGGCACCAAGCTTTGCCTTATTTGGAGTACCGTCAAGAGCAATCATAGCGCGGTCGATAGCAACCTGGTCAAGAGAATCCATACCTTCGAGTTCAGGTGCGATGATGTCGTTGACATTGTCTACAGCCTTCAATACGCCCTTGCCAAGATAGCGGCTCTTGTCCCCATCACGCAGCTCTACAGCTTCGTGGACTCCGGTGGAAGCACCAGAAGGAACTGCTGCACGACCCATGGAACCATCCTCAAGAATGACATCTACTTCAACGGTGGGGTTACCACGTGAGTCAAGGATTTCCCTGGCTTCGATAAATTCAATAATGCTCATGAATATTCTCCTAATTACTGTATTGGAATAACAGTACTAATATTCGTATCTTTTACCGCTAATGTCAAGGTGAACGCACTTGCCGCCCCCCTTCTTGACGGGTTATCATAGGCCTATGGATAATGAACATGTACCATATCGTTTGCCTGTTTTAAGTAGGGACCTTCTCGATTCCATCATCTTTGCGATGGAGGATCAAGCGAACTTTTACTTCCTTGACCTCAAGGATGAGTCCCTCGTGAGAGAGGATGAGATACAATATCTCGATGATATCGATGAGGAAGAGCGCGAGAAGCGGTTCATTCCCATACCTGACTGGGAACCATCGGATGGTTTCCATCTCATGGAAATGTTCGCAAACAGGGTAAGGAATCCCCTCTACCGGTCCCGTCTCCTTGCAGCCCTGCAGAGCGGGAGGGGGGTATTCAGAAAGTTCAAGGACACGCTCTCTGAGACACCGATATTGGAGCGGAAATGGTTCAGTTTCCGTGATGAACAACTCAAGCGCGTGGTTGTCTCCTGGTATCGGGAACAGGAGAGCCTCACCCAACTGCTTGAGTTAAGCGATGAAGAGACGGAACTCACCGAAGACATCCTGTTGGAGGACTTCACCTTCGAGACCCTTGAAGGACCGGTAACTGAAGAGATCATGGACATGGTCCAATCATTGGTGGATGAACTAGAGGCAGGCAGTGAAGAAGACCGTATAGCAAGTGTGGTCCTAATGCGTCACCTTGAACTCGACGAACTGGATCATTTCTACCTGGCAAGGGCACAGGATGGAAATCTGGCAGCATTCCTCTCATATACCATGCTTGCCGATTATCTCGTGGAAGTACCACTGTTTGGAGTCAAGACTGAATATCGAGGGCTTGGCCTTTTCCGTCTCCTTTTCGACTCATTCAGCCGTCAGATGGCCCGATTCCACTACCAGAAAGTTGTTGTCACCCTAGCATCTGGATTCCTGGGAATGGAGAAACTCTTTGCCCCCTATGGTGCGAAGGAAGTTACCAAACAGCTCATTATTGATGCAAACAGTTGGAACACAACCCATCCAAGCTCAGAAGAAGCCTTTCTCTAAGCCTCTGTACCCAGTACGACACTTTTGTTAGACTGCAAGGGAAGGAGAACAACAATAGATGCGTGTAACCATTTGCGAAGACAAACATGACATGGGCTACCAGGCAGCAAAGCTGGGCATTACCATTATCAAGGAAGCAATCGAGAAGAAAGGGCATGCTGTCATATCCGTCGCAACCGGTTTAAGTCAATTCTCCCTCTACGAACATCTTGCAAAAGCAGACATTGACTGGAGCAAGGTGGAGGCATTCGGATTGGCTGAATATGTAGACCTTCCAGACACCCACCCTTCCAGTTTCCGTTATTACCTGAACAATCGCTTTGTCAAGAAAGTAACCCACCTTGGTGCATTTCACCAGATCAACGGAGATGCGGAGGATCTGGAAGAAGAGGTCAAGAGATTGAATGCACTCATCAAAAAGAAAAAAGTGGATGTCTCCTTTCTGGGCATTGGGGAAAACGGACATATCGGGTTCAACGACCCCCCCGCCAATTTTGAAACAGACGACCCATACATTGTGGTGGAGCTTGAGGACCGGTGCAGGAGGCAACAGGTAAGCGAAGGGTGGTTCCCTAAAATTGATGAGGTTCCTTTAAAAGCCATCACCATGTCTGTAAGACAGATCCTGAAAGCCAAACACCTTATCTGCTCCGTGCCCGACCAAAGGAAAGCCCGTGCGGTTGCCATGTGTCTTTATGACCAGATAGGAGTTTACTCCCCTTGTGCTGCACTCAGGACAAAGAAAGAGTGTACCCTGTTCCTGGACCGTACCGCTTCCATGTTGGTGATGGGCGACCGAAGATAGCATGTACACGGATATCGAGAGAGGAAGGACATAGAGGTATTGTATCTAATATATTAGTATGTTAGACTATCAGCATACCATATATGGAGGCACCACTCATGATGCATATGTCACTTCGCTGGTTCGGCTCAAAGCACGATACCGTTACCCTGCAACAGATCCGCCAGATTCCAGGCGTTGAAGGGGTCATCACCACTCTCTACGATATTCCCGCTGGACAAGTATGGCCGATTGAAAGAATCCAGGAGCTCAAGAAAGAGGTTGAAGCTGCTGACCTGAAAGTACTCGGCATTGAGAGCGTCAACATCCATGACGCCATCAAGATCGGTGGACAGGACCGCGACAAATACATCGCCAACTACATCCAGACCCTTGAGAACCTCGGCAAGGAAGGAATTACCACCGTTTGCTACAACTTCATGCCGGTCTTCGACTGGACCAGGACTGAACTTGCCAAGAGGAGAAGTGATGGAAGCACCGTATTGGCATATGACCAGAAAGTGGTTGATAGTATCGACCCACAAACTTTCCTCGACCAGACGAACAACAGCGCCCAGGGCTTTAAGATGCCGGGGTGGGAACCGGAACGCCTTGCCAAGATCAAGGAATTGATGGAAGCGTACAAGGACGTCTCTGATGAAAAACTCTTTGACAACCTCGTCTACTTCCTCAAAGCAATCCAGCCGACCTGTGAGACATACGGGATCAAGATGGCAATCCACCCGGACGATCCAGCTTGGCCAGTGTTTGGACTTCCACGGATCATTACCAGCAAGGAGAAAATCCACAGGGTCATGAAGGCTGTTGATGCCCCATTCAATGGACTCACCTTCTGTGCAGGATCCTTTGGAACCAATCCAAAGAACGACCTTCCCGGTATCATCCGTTCCCTGCCAGGAAGAATCCATTTTGCCCATATCAGGAACCTGCATCACTTTGGAGAAGGAGTGTTTGAGGAAGCTGCCCACCTCTCCAGTGATGGTTCCTTTGATCTCTATGAGATCGTGAAGGCACTCTATGACATCGGCTTCGAAGGGCCAGCCCGACCAGACCATGGAAGAATGATCTGGGGAGAAGTGGCAATGCCCGGCTATGGATTGTATGACCGTGCACTCGGTGCATCCTACATTCTCGGGCTCTATGAAGCCATCCAGAAAAATGACCAGAGGAAATAGCATGGCACAGATAGTCCGCGTTACTGCATCTGAGGAAATCTATCAGACCCTTCGGGACGAAATTCTCTCCCTGCGCTTCAAGCCGGGAGAGGAGCTGAACCTGCAACAGCTCTCCGTGCAGTTGCAGGTGAGTCGTTCCCCTGTCAGGGATGCACTCATGAGGTTGAGCTCTGACAACCTGGTTGATATTTTCCCACAAAAAGGGACGCGAGTCTCGCTCATCAATCTGAAGCAGGTTGAGGAGGAACGCTTTTTGCGTAAGAGCCTTGAAGACCATGCAGTCAAGAAATTCATCTACGTGGCACGTGATGAGCATTTCAAGGCAATGGAAGTTGCCATTGAAGAACAGGCAGCGTATGCAATAGGGGATGATTTCATCAAATTCCTGGAAGCTGACAATACCTTTCACTCAATCATCTTCCAGGCAATTGGTATGCAACGCATCTGGAACATCATCCTCGCCCAAGGCGGAAACCATCACAGGATTCGTCTTCTCTCCTTTTATCAGAAAAATGTCCTGGCAGATATTATTGAGCAACACCGCCAGATGCTGAATGCACTCAAGCATAAACAACTTGATGCCATCCTCAGCCTTGAGGATAAACACCTTTCAAAACTATTGCAGGAAACTGAATTGATGGTTGGTCGATACCCTGAGTACTTCAAGCAGGAGAGGAATTACGCGCCACTTCAGTTCCAGCACCAACAAACCTGGAGGCCTTCATGAAACTAACCAATACCGGATTACAGAACAGAAGTGAATGGGAAGACAAGGGGTATATCCTGCCATCCTATGACCGCTCAGCAATGATACTGAAGACGGAAAAGCAACCTACCTGGGTG
>JAIMZO010000093.1 GCA_020054965.1 Spirochaeta sp.
TCCGATCTGGTATTTTCCTCGTTATCAGGAACAGAAGAGGGAGACCAGCGAGCATTATCTGAAAGAGGTGGTCCAGGAAGCCCAAGAGTCCATGGTCCCTTTCATCTACCCGGGGAATTCATCCTTGGACCAGAATACCTACTGCCCCTATTGCAGGACCTTGCTGGTACGTCGTTCTTGGGTATCCCTTGAGAGTATCATCGACCATTCCAACTGTCCTGTTTGTGGCAGGCATATATATGGTACCTGGTCATGACTTCTTGCAACGGGAAACGCAGAACGGTACTATTAGCCCCATGGAAACAACAACTACTACGCAATATGTAAAACGTGCCTATGCTTTCAGGGAGAAGGGGCACAACTGTGCACAGGCAGTTGCCTGCAGCTTTGCCGATGTCGTGGGAATCGACGAGAAGAACCTGTTCATCATGAGCGAAGCCTTCGGTGGGGGTATGGGCGGCCATAAGGCAACTTGCGGGGCTGTCAGCGGAGCAGTGCTTATCATCAGCTTGCTTACCTGTGGAGGCAGTGTGGAAGCTGCAACAAAGCAGACATCCTATGACTACGCAGGGGAGATAGTGGACGGATTCCTTGAGCAGAACGGCACACTTGTCTGCAGTGAACTCAGGGGTGATGAGAGTGGTATTGTGTTGCGAACTTGTGACTTGTGTGTTGAGGATGCTGTTGTTTTGTTGCATCAACTGTTGCAAAAGAATAAAAAAATCTCTTGATATTGATATCAGGAGCATAAGTCATAAGACATATTATCTAATCTGTACATATTCTGTTGCATAGGTATTGCATAACCGCAACATTTTCGCTATGGTACGCCTATGCAAACAACCCAGAAAAACCGTGTGGCTGTACTGCTTGGCAGCGAACATGATGCACCGTTGGTCGAAGGGGCCTTTACGGTCTTGCAAGAGTTGGATATTCCCTTTGAGGCACATATTCTCTCGGCACACAGAAGTAGCGAAGCCGCAATCCAATTTGCTGAGAATGCAGCTGGAGAGGGATACGCCGTTTTGATTGCAGCGGCAGGGAAAGCTGCTCACCTTGCAGGGGTTCTGGCAAGCCGAAGCTTGCTTCCCGTCATAGGGCTCCCCCTTTCAGGCTCACTCGATGGTATGGATGCCTTGCTTTCAACCGTGCAGATGCCCACTGGCTATCCTGTGGCAACAGTTGCCATCGATGGGGCGGCCAATGCAGCACTGCTTGCTGCCCAGATTCTGGCCCTTGGCGATGAAGCGCTCGCTTTTCGCATACAAGAGCGCAGAAGAGAGATGACCGAAAAGGTTGCACAAGCTGATGAGCGTTTCCATAGGAGCTTCACCCCTGGGCGGTAAGGCTCTTTTTTATTGACAAGAGAGGATACAGATGCAAAAGCGAACCATGCTCTACGAAGGGAAGGCGAAGCGGGTGTATGAGACTGATGACAAGGATTTGTACATCGTCTCCTACAAGGATGATGCCACGGCATTCAATGGAAAGAAGAGAGGCTCGATACTTGGCAAGGGGGCGATCAACAACAAGGTCACCAATCATATGATGCAACTCTTGGAAAGGGAGGGCATCCCGACTCACTTTGTCGAGCAGCTCAGCGATACCGACACCCTGGTAAAGGCGGTGAAGATCATACCTCTGGAGGTAATCGTCCGCAATATTGCTGCCGGTTCTCTTGCAGCTCGTCTCGGTCTGGATGAGGGGGTGCATCTTGCCACCCCTGTCTTGGAATTCTGTTACAAGCGTGACGATCTGGATGATCCCATGGTGAACACGTATCACATACAGGCGCTCTCCCTGGCAACAGATGACCAGGTGCAGCTGATCACCGACTATGCATTACGTATCAATGGGATACTTAGTTCCTACCTTGAGGACCTGGGCATTACCTTGGTCGATTTCAAGTTGGAGTTTGGGATGACTTCCAGTGGACAGTTGATTCTCAGCGATGAAATCTCCCCCGATACCTGTAGGTTCTGGGATACAAAGACCAACAGGAAGTTGGACAAGGACCGCTTCAGAAGGGACCTTGGCGATGTGGAAGCAGCGTATCAGGAGATATTGTCACGACTGATGGGAGATGCCTGATGAGCTCCCTCAATGAGGCTTGTGGAGTGTTTGGTATTTTCAGCCCCGCCTCGGTCGCTGTCAACCAGGCCTGTTTCAAGGGTCTGTATGCACTGCAGCACCGTGGCCAGGAGGGGTGTGGGATTGCCTTCAACAGTGATGGCATATTGAGTGTCATCAAGGATGTGGGCTTGGTTGCCGATGTTTTCGAACACCCTCCTGAGCTTCCTCCCGGTACTTCCAAGATGGCCATTGCCCATACCCGCTATGGGACGAGTGGGGAGAGAAGTCCTGAAAATGTGCAGCCGCTGATCTTTCATCATATGATGGGCAGTCTAGCCCTGGCCCACAACGGGAATCTGGTCAATGACCAGGAGCTTCGCAGTACGCTGGAGTTGAAAGGATCTCTCTTTCACTCCTCGAGCGATACAGAGGTGTTTGCCCATATCCTCACCAGCCACCGGTTGGAATCCCGAAGTCTGGAGGAGGCACTGTCGAAGACCATGGATGAGGTAAGGGGAGCCTACTCTCTTCTGGTAATGAACGAAGATTCGCTCATTGCCGTGCGGGATCCCCACGGGTTTCGTCCCCTTTGCCTGGGGAAAATAGAAGATGGCTATGTATTTGCCAGTGAAAGTTGTGCACTTGATGCTGTTGGGGCTCGGTTCCTTCGGGATATTGAGCCTGGGGAGATCTGTATCATTGATGGGAAGGATGGGTCGATCCATTCCAACAAAGAGCATTGCAAGAGCGTAAGTTCCAGCCTCTGCGTCTTTGAACTTATCTATTTTGCCCGTCCCGACAGCGTCATCGATACCATCAGTGTCCATGAGGCAAGAATCCGCAGTGGTGCATTCCTCGCCCTGGAGCATCCCGCTCAGGCAGATGTGGTCATAGGTGTGCCTGACAGTGGGATTGATGCGGCAATCGGGTATTCCAGGCAGTCGGGTATCCCCTATGGGATTGGGTTTATCAAGAACAAGTACATCGGCAGGACATTCATCCAACCGAAGCAGGGTGAGCGGGAGAGTACGGTACGTATCAAACTCAATCCGATCAGCTCAACGGTGAGGGGGAAACGAGTGGTTCTGATCGATGATTCCATCGTAAGGGGAACCACAAGCAAGCGTATTGTTCGCCTGCTTAGGGAAGCGGGAGCGAAAGAGGTTCATTTGCGCTCATCGGCTCCTCCATTCCTGTTCCCCTGTTATTACGGTACAGATATTGATTCAAAGAAAGATCTTTTTGCCTGTAATCATGACCATAAGGCCATGGAGGCAATCCTTGGTGTCGACTCACTTGGTTTCCTTACCACTGACCAAGTGATAAAGCTTTCAGATCATCCGGGCATAGGTTTCTGCCGGGCATGTTTTACCGGTGAGTATCCCTGTCCCAAAGCGTTATAGGAGTTGGTTATGCAAGCACAAAGATATGCAGATGCTGGAGTGGATGTGAGGCGGGGTTATAAAGCAGTTGAGCTGATGAAGAAGCATGTTGCCTCCACCATGATTGATGGGGTCCGCTCCAATCTCGGAGGTTTCTCCGGTCTCTTTGAACTCAATCTGGAAGATACTCCCCACCCAGTTCTGGTGTGTGGGACCGATGGGGTTGGAACAAAGCTGAAGATAGCATTTGCCCTTAATCGTCATGATTCAGTAGGAATTGATTGTGTTGCCATGTGCGTCAACGATGTTATCTGCTGCGGTGCAAAACCACGTCTCTTTCTTGATTACATTGCCTTGGGTCTGCTTGCCCCACTGAAAGTGGAACAGATTGTCAAAGGCGTTTCCAAGGGGTGCCTGCAATCAGGATGTGCCCTTATCGGGGGCGAGACGGCAGAGATGCCGGGGTTCTACCAGAGGGGAGAGTATGACCTGGCAGGATTCTGTGTTGCAGTGGCTGAAAAGGAACGAATCTTCGACCCATCCACCATTAAAAGTGGTGACTGCCTCCTGGCACTGCCTTCCAGCGGGGTGCACTCCAATGGATTTTCACTGATCAGACAGGTCTTTGACCTGGATAGGGACCCATCCTTGCTTTTTCATTGGTATGAGGAACTTGGGTGCACCCTGGGTGAAGAGTTGCTTACCCCAACAAGAATCTATGTTTCCCAGGTATTGGAACTTGCCGAAAAGATTTCCATAAAGGGGGCAAGCCACATTACCGGAGGGGGGTTTTATGAGAATATCCCCAGGATGCTCCCTTCTGGACTAGGGGCTGCAATTAATGCGGAATCGATCAAGAAGAAACCGATTTTCAGTCTTATCCAGAATACAGGGTTGATCCCTGACGAAGATATGTATGCCACATTCAATATGGGCGTGGGGATGGTGCTTGTCATCAATAGGGAAGATGCCGAGAGAGCTCTTTCCCTCATCCCTGATTCGTGGGTCCTTGGAGAGGTGACAGATACAGCTAAGGTGGTGATTGCATGATCCGTATCGCTGTGCTGGCAAGTGGGAGTGGGACCAATCTCCAGGCCATGCTTGATGCTGCTGATTCCGGCTTGCTCAGGCATGGTTCGGTTGTCCTGGTGGTCAGCGACAGAAGTGATGCACAAGCTCTGGATCGTGCAAAGATGAAGGGAATTCCTGCTGTTGCCCTTGACAAGAAACAACTCAAGACGGCACGTTTTGAAACAGAACTTCTGGCTTTGCTTGGTACATACCAAACAGATTTGGTGGTGTTGGCCGGTTTCTTGACCATCCTCAGTGGCAATGTTGTGAGGCAGTACCCCGGGAGGATTCTCAATATCCACCCCTCCCTGATACCCAGTTTCTGTGGAAAAGGGTATTATGGCAGGCGTGTGCATGAGGCTGCCCTGGAACGTGGGGTCAAGCTTAGTGGGGCAACTGTACACATAGTCAGCGAAGAAGCGGATGCCGGTCCGATCCTCGCACAGCGCTCGCTCGAGGTGTTTGATGGCGATACGCCGGAAAGTCTGGCAAAGCGGATTCTGGAGACAGTCGAGTGGAAATTGCTTCCTGAAACCGTGGAGCACTATTGTCAATTATTGGAGTATGGAATGGATTTGAACAGAGCACTGCAGGCACAACGATATCCTGGAAGGGGTATTGTGTGTGGATTGAACGAAGAAGGCAAGAGTATTGTTGCCTACTTCATAACCGCACGTAGCGAACACAGCAAAAACCGTCGATTGGTTGCAGATGCGGGGACTGTCAGGACTGAGGCGATTGATGAGCGTTTGGTCAAGGACCCTTCCCTGATCATCTACCGTGCGATGGATACGTATAAAACCAAGCTTGTGGTCTCCAATGGCGACCAGAGTGATACCATCCTCTCCTCGCTTGCTGAAGGCAAGGGAATGGCAGAAGCTCTTGAGGGTCGTACCTATGAACCCGATGCCCCGAACTATACCAGCCGTATCAGTGGTTTGGTTGATTTCTCTGAAGGTGGAGCGTACACCCTCTCGATCCTGAGAAGGAAGAAGGACGAGTGTGAGAGAGCAATCTTTCCCTACCCGCATACAAGGAGAGGGGAAGGGCATCTCATCCATACCTATGAAGGGGACGGCAATCCTCTTCCCGCCTTTGCCGGAAAACCGAGAAAAGTGGTCTTGAAGGGATCGGGAGGAGAGATTGCTACCCAGATATGGAAGAGTCTTGATGAATCGTATCGGGTGGCACTCTGTGTCCGGGAGACCGATCTTTCGGTCGGCTCCTTTGAACTGTTCTTGATCAATGCAGAGAGCGGGAGGTAGAGGTGAATCATTTGGATTTGAAGTATGGATGCAATCCCAACCAAGGACAGGCTCGTATCAGTATGGATATGGGTGATCTCCCCTTGCAGGTGTTGTGCGGAAGCCCAGGATATATCAATTTGCTGGATGCGCTGAACGGATGGCAACTGGTCAGCCAACTCGCAGAGGTTACCGGACTCAGTGCAGCTGCCTCATTCAAGCATGTCAGCCCTGCAGGAGCGGCGGTCTCGCTTGCATTGGATGAAACAGAGCGCAGGATGTACTTCATTGGGGAGCATGAGGAGCTTTCTCCGCTTGCCACTGCCTACGTTCGTGCCCGTGGTGCTGACCGTATGTCATCCTTCGGGGATTTCATCAGTCTCAGCGAACGTTGTGACCTGCAAACAGCACGAATCATCAAGCGTGAAGTTTCTGATGGGGTCATCGCACCCTCCTACGAACCTGAGGCGCTTGCCTTGTTGCAGAAGAAGAAAGGCGGAAAGTATGTCGTATTGCAGATTGATCCCAGCTATGAACCTCCTGTGCTGGAGACGAGAAGCGTCTTTGGGATTACCTTTACCCAGGAGCGTAATACTGTAGTACTGGATGCATCTGTCCTGGAGCCGATCGTCACACAGAACAAGGATCTGACTGAGGACGCCCGTCTTGACTTGCTCGTTGCACTCAATGCACTGAAGTATACACAATCGAATTCAGTATGTTTTGCGAAGCGTGGACAGACCATCGGGGT
>JAIMZO010000094.1 GCA_020054965.1 Spirochaeta sp.
ACGGGCAAAGAAATAGTTGAATAATGCCGTCCTTACCCCACCGATATGTTGCAAACCGGTCGGAGAAGGTGCATAGCGTACTCGTACTCCCATCAGGATACACTCCTCTCAATGCTACTGTTGTACCGTAAATCAGAGATTATAGCAACACAGATGACAGGACAGGAGCCCAGTATCTAGACACGTGTCCCAATAGTGGGCTTTCCTGTTGACCTTCTTGGTGTATATCGATACGGTACACTCAATTGAACGGAGGAACACGATACTGATCAACTTAACAATACCAGCCTTTCCAGCAGGGGGAAACACCTCCCTCTCAAGCCTGTTTAGGTTGTCTGTTACCCTATTTACTACGTTATACACGTCCAAATATCTCAGCCCTTTCAATCAGCTCACCAGCTTTCCAACCGAACTGCTGTTCCTACTCTTTTCCCTTATCAGTTTTTTACTCGCATACAACATCCAACGAACCTGCAGACCACGTTATCGGCGCGAGCATGAACTGTTGGTAAGTGATATACTTACCCATGAGGAATTTCTTAAGCTGAAAGAGTATCATCATCATGCAGGTCATATCTATGACCATGTCACCCGGGTAAGCTATATCGCATACCGCATCAGCAAGGCTTTAGGCTTGGATTATTACGCTGCTGCGCGGGGAGGCTTGCTCCATGACTTCTTTCTCTATGACTGGAGGGAACGGAAGAGCCAGGATGAGAAACGTTCATCCCACGGGAAGGAACATCCCTATATCGCTTTGGAGAATGCACAGAAGTACTTCACCGTGAATGCAAAGGAAGCTGACATCATCGTCAAGCATATGTTTCCCAAGACACTCTCTCTTCCCAGATATCGGGAGAGTTTCATCGTAAGTCTCAGTGACAAGATTGCTTCAGTCTACGAATATCTCCAACGATTCAAACGTTCCTAACGTTCTCCTTCAATCCAGGAAACCACCGCAGCCATCGCTTTATCCTGCGCCTCCTGATTCTTGTCGTAAGGCATGAGATGCCCAATATCTTCAATATGCAGATGTTTGTTCACCCCTTTGCTCTTGGAGGTAACAAGCGTACAGGCTTCCTGGGGAATGGTGGAATCCTTCCCCCCGCTGATAGCCAGGGTATCTGATCCTAGGTGATCGATGCAGGCAACCGCTTGCTTCCGGACCCGCTCCAACTCCCAAATTCCTGATGGGAACTGGTACGACCAATACTGGGACCCTAGATATGCATCGTCATCGGGATCCCCCTCGTAGTAAAAGTGATACTCAGGATCACCCTGCCAGGAGACTTTGCGTTTCTTGATGAAATGCTTCAGCAACCAGATGGTCTTCCTCGGGATTGCAGGAATCACCAGGGCAGGGGCAAGCAGAACCAGCGTGTCGGCAGAAAATGCATCAGCAATAATGGTGGCTATGGCCCCGCCCATGGAGTGACCTACCACGGAAACCTTCTCATACCTACTGGAAAGATGAGCATAGGCGTCATAAGCAGTCCCAATCCAATCCTCTGCCTTGGAAGCGAGAAAATCCATATTGCTTGTACCATGACCCGGGTAACGGGGGCAATAGACATCATACCCCTTCTCGAAAAGATCAATACCTGGCCTGATCAGCTCCCCAGGATATCCGGTGTATCCATGACAGAGCAACACAGCCTGCTCTGCTGTCCTGTCATGGACCATTGCCCATGCCCTGGCACTTTTCCTGACAGGAGACTGGTCCTGATAGTGCTTTGCGGAAAAACCGGGTACTTCATAGGTTATATGCATCATGCTTCCTCCTACCAACTCTGTTTCAAAAGGTTCAATAAGTCTATACGGCTCCTGACCTGGGTCTTCCCATAGATATTGGCTATGTGGTTGTTCACCGTATTTGCGCTGATCCCCAGCTCACCGGCAATCTCCTTATTGGTCATACCTTTGCTGATCAACTGTATGACGGAGAATTCCCTCTCCGTTATATGATACTCCTCAAGATCACCAAGGCTCAGTTCAGTCTTGGGTTTCTGAGCCCCGTCATCACGGACAATCCCAACGAATGTGATGAACAGGAATGTCATGATCGTGATGGAAAGTGCGATGAAGTACACACCTAAAAGGAATGGCTTAAGCGCAGGAATGAAGAGAGCCAGTAGAATTGCCGGCACCATTGAAGCACTCACGATAATGATGGCAAGCGCTGAAGCTCTGGCGGTCTTGTTCTCAACTGTCTTGATGTTCCGCAACATGACTATCAAACAGAAACCCATGACGAAAACAAACACAAAAAGCATCGCCTGGTCCAATATCATCTTTCCTGTAATCTCGCGTGCAATCCCCAATCCGAGATAGATGGCAGCAAGGGAAAAAAACAGTCCTTTGTATGGATTTCTCCACGGGTGAGCTATCACCCAAGTTGTGAAGTACGGGATAAAGACGATAAGGAAGGCAAGATCAGCGAGAAACACTGAAGTGATGATGACTGAAACCACCGTATAGGCAACTCCACTGAGGAACATTTGGCTGAGCACCTGTAGTGCCAAGAGCATCATACATCCCAGAAGGGATGCATGACAGACAATAAAATAGGTTGTCCAACGCTTTGCATTCACAAGGCGGTACACGATGGCCAAGGCCAGTGTCATACAACCCAGACCGAATGCAAGCATGTATACCAGCAGCAGGATTCCGCTCACTGTCCTATCCTTTATCCTTGTTCAGGCCCAGGCGCTTCTGATTGTGTGTCAGATCAGCCAACCCGCAAATATCGGTGATATCATTCAACAATGCCACCATGTTGGTAGGGGCCAACCCTACCTGAGATGTTGCGAGCGCATTATAGGAAGATGCATTCACAGCAGCCTTCGACTTCGCTGAATAGAGTTTGAGATGCAGGTCTAGCCCTTCATTCAAAAGATAGGAGGCATCACTTCTAAAGCCAGGGAATTGCTTGGAGAGTGCACTCTCAATCAGAGCAGGATCATTCACGAAGCCCTTGGGAGTCTGCAAGTGCAGCAGATACCAAAGAGGAAGGGATGGATTGTTCCAAGCCAGACGAACCTTTTTCTTCTCTGCAAGGGGCATTGCTTTCTTTACATCCTGTACAGAGACATTCAGGTCTGCAAAGCCGAAGACCAACCATACACTGCTGTACTTCTCCTTGTTCCGCATCTGCCCGGCCAAGGTGATCAAGTGGGCAAGGTCCTTGTAATCAGGTTCCCATACCACCGTCATGTTTGCATAGCGGCAGTCCTTGCGCATTTGGGAAAAGTAGAGGGCTTCCGCCTCGGTTGCTGTCACCACCAGTACAGTCCTGCGTGGTTTTTGGGATATGCGTTTGCGTGCCATTATCACTCCTCCTTATCCTTGCTTGTGTCCACAAAAGAGAACTCCGAGAGAATCGGAAGAGCTCCGAATGCTCCATTCATGTACTGACTCTGCGTCTTGTCCTTGCTTCTTGAATACTTGAAATTGGCCAGACTGAAGTATACGGTGGCACTCTCACTATTCTTTTCGGCAAAGTAGACACCATCACGCCTGAGTAATCCCGGCTTGAGCAAGGAGGGGTTGCAATCAACCACGAGCATCTGGGAACCATAGCCCAGGTTGCTTGCCTCAAATATTTCCACAACGTGACAGAGAACATCAGGATGCAACAGCATGCCGAAGTCATCGATCACCAATGTCTGGTTCCGGGTGAAAGCATCAAAAAATGCGACCCCCATAAGACACAGGCGTCTGAGACTTAAACTCTCCAAGGAAAAATAGGAGGCATAGTGTTGTGTTACATTGGTGTGGACAAATATGATTCTCTCATCCTTGACCCTGATATCACGAATGTCGGTGATATCAACACTCCAAAGGAAGTTGATCAATTGCTGGACCCACTCAGGATGTTCAGTCAAACGGTTGATGAGATACTTCTCACTGATGTTTGATACTCCCATGGGAAGCAGATGCAGGCTGTCACTCACCCAAGCATAGAGCAAAGAGGTGGTATCACTGCCCTTCTGGGCAGAAGCTCCCAGGAAAGAGTGTTTCTCGTCAACCTTCCCAACCAATCGTTTCTTGTCACCACGATACATCTTGCCCCAGCGATACTTGTAGGTCAAATCTTGCTCATTGAGGAGGATACTGTTCTCATCAACCTTCCTTTCAAACATCATTCGTTTTGAACGACCAATGAGATGGTAGAGGGATTCCTCGAAAATCTTTTCCCGGTCACTGACCAATGTGTACTGAGCAATGGTCGGTTCCCCACTCTCTTCATCTCTGTCTACCAGTACCCTGATGATGATGGTTGCTGGCTGTCCTTTCTCCTCGGAATAAGCGAAAGATGTACCACTGAGAATCTGGAGAGGGTTCTCCGTCTCCTCGGTTGCACATACAATACCTTTCAATGCTTCAAGCGCACGTACAAAAGAGCTCTTTCCAGCCCCATTGGGACCTACAATGGCTGCTGTCTTGATCAGCTTCAGTTTCTCAGTGACTTCGACAACTTTTGACTCAGGGAACCTATTGTCCCTGACCGCTTCAAAAGAAATGGTTTGTGCAGACTTTACGGACTTGAAGTTCGCAATAGTCATATCCAGCAGCATACGCTACCTCCTCATACCCATAGGTGGATTCACCAAAGATTTTGCATACTCCGCCCCACTGATGGCCATTTCTCGATGGCATCCACCAAGCGGGAGGGAAGGGTCTCATCACCATGATTGTCTGTGGCGATCACATCAATCAAGCCAAGTTCCAAATAGGGAAGCGAAAGTTCGCTCTCCACAGCTTCAACATTTGTCTGCAGCAAACAACCGAGATCGCGTAAACGTTGCAACATGGCACTCTTCGGGTTCAGCCAAAGATACCGTTCAACATGCGCTATAAGTGGGCGATAGTGCATCTCAGTAAGTTCCTGCAACCGTTCCAACAATCTGGGAGGGGGCAGGGAAAGCCCGAACTCCACCAACGAAAACCTCCCATCGATGGGAACCGTCTTGAGGTTCTCCTGCTCACCTACAAAGAGTTCACTGCCCAAGTAGGTCTGTATTCCCAAAACCTCCGCTTCTTTCTTTGCCCACTCGTAGGTCTCTCTCAGCTTTGAAACGTTTGTTGTCACATACGGATTGTAGATATGGGGAGTGAATGCTATTGCTGTGACGCCTGAGAGCTGATAGAGATGCAGCATACGGATGAACTGTTCTCGTGAGAGGTAGCCATCGTCAATCTCAGGCAAAAGATGGCAGTGCATGTCACAAATACCCATAGACAAAACTCCTTGCCGTGATTATATCCGTAATCTTGAAAATGTGAAAGGATAAAACAAGCATTGCAAGGTATTAGGCTATCAAACAGTGGCTAAAATTCAATCATTGGTTGTGCAGCGCGCTTTGCATCAGTGAGATGATGCTTTATCTCAGTCAGTTCACTGACCATGTCTGCGACAGATATTAATTGTGGCGGGGCATTTCTCCCGGTGATGACGATATGGGGAAACCCTTCCTTGTTCTTGTGATCGGCAAGCCAGTGACAGACTTCCTCACAGTCAAGGTATCCAAGGGAGAGCGTGTAGGTGAATTCGTCAAGGACAATCAGATCGTAGGAAGCTGAAGATATCCAACGCTTCACCTGCTGCCATCCTTTCTTAGCCAACTCAGCATTCTTTGCATTGTTGTCTCCTTCCCAGGAAAACCCAGAACCAAACTGTTTCCAAGGTACCTCAAGTTGCTTGAGGATACGATACTCACCGCTATCCAGGAGAGCGGGGTCCTTCTTGATGAACTGGGCAACTGCACACCGTGCACCGTGGCCCAAGGCACGAATCAACTGTCCCATCGCAGAAGAGGTCTTCCCCTTCCCATCACCCGTATAGACCAGAATCAGAGAGGATTGTATTGCTTTCATTTGCTACTCCATTACCATATATTGAGTCATCGTCACACCCTGTCCATCATCCACCGACTCCCCGCTGATCTGCCTCTTGGCAAGCTGGTCCTGGCTTAATGCTTGTTGCAGGATCAAGAGCGTATCATGGGCACGTTTATCACCCGTTGCGTTGTACACATCATTCATAAGGTCCACAGACGCCTGAAGCTCTCCCAAGGCGGCAAGCATCAAGGATGCGTTGTACCCACTGCCAAGTTGCCCTGTTTGTTGCCAGATTGACAGGAACTGCTGATACGCTTTCTGGTATTCACCATCCTTGGCAAACTCATGTGCAAGATCTGCTGAAGCGAGTTTTTCCTTGTTCTTCATGAGTGAAAGATACCTGGTCTCCCAGGATGGTGCCAGGCGCAGTGCCATCCTGTCTGTTGCACGCTCGATAATCTGGGAAAAGAGTGGATCAAAAGAGGGAGCCAAACCACTGCCGTAGTTTCTCTCATCGCGATGGTTGCCATCTGGATCATAGTACCGTGTCCCAATCTTGGTTCGTTCCTCTTCCTTGTCTGTGAAGCTTTCACTTGCCAATATCTTACCATCATGCAAGCTGGTTATGGTATACGAGAGCCCAAGGG
>JAIMZO010000095.1 GCA_020054965.1 Spirochaeta sp.
GCGTCAATAAAGCAGTTAAATTCTGAGAGGTGGCATATCATGAGTACTGACCATGTGGTAATTATCGGGGCAGGTATAGCAGGACTCTCTGCAGCCTCCTATCTCGCTTGCAGCGGATATAACCTCCAACCAATGAAGGAGTACTCAAAGCGATTCAAGAGAATTGGTCCTTGATAACACGCACGTTAAAACCATCCTAAAGACAAGCAACGGTGTCCTTTTCAGGGCACCGTTCTAAAGTTGTTATGCTTGTTTTTCTGTATTACCGGTACGGATTGTCCTCACTCTTCTTCAGTACATTGCTCTCAGAGAATCCCAATGCTGAAAGCACCTGCATCGTCCTCTGCAACTGATAGGCAGGGATCCACCTGACCGTCAGTCGTACTGCCTTGCTCTCGGGGAGTTGCTCAGCATAGGGTTTCAGCCCTGCGTTGAGCAGTCTGTCATACTGTGCATAGGCAGTGAGCAGGGAAGAGTAGGCGCCGACCTGTATCTGGTACCAACCGGTATCTCCGGCGCGCTTGTACTTTGACTCGGGAATCTCTGGCTCAAAGATAAGGGTCAACTCAACATTGGCAATACCGGCATCAAGCATATCAATCTGCTCAGCAGCGGATGGGGTCAGATCGATGATCCTTCCATCAACATACGGCCCCCTGTCGTTGATCCTGACATCGACACTTCTCCCATTGTCCTTGTTGGTCACCCTGACAATGGTGCCGAACTTCAGGCTCTTGTGGGCAGCCGAAAGGCTGGTGGGGTCGAATATTTCACCATTGGCAGTAAGACTCTCGCTCTTGTCACTGGTGTACCAGGAGGCTATCCCTTTTTCTATTACCGCACCGGGCTGCAACGTCTCTTCCTCTTCAGCAAAGAGGAAGCTTGTACAAAGAAGCGCCACTATGAGCAAAGCCATCAATCGTTTCATACCCAAGAGTATACGCTCTCGCTCTTTGTTTTGGCAACCAGCAGTTGAACTCATGGTTGTCTTTCCACTATAATCGACGGTTATGAGCGAAAAGAACGTATCTACACATTGGGCGGATATATACGCCGACAAGATTATTCGTGAGAAAGGGGAAAAGGAGCACTATACCTGTGCTTCCGGCATTACCCCTTCTGGCACAGTCCATATAGGAAACTTCCGGGAGATCATCTCGGTTGAGTTGGTGGTGAGAGCCCTTCGGGAGAAAGGCAAAAACGTCCGCTTCATCTATAGTTGGGATGACTATGACGTATTCAGGAAGGTTCCCAAGAACATGCCCCAGCCTGAGATGCTTTCCACCTATCTCCGTAAACCCATTACCCTCGTTCCCGATACCCTTGGCCGGGCGGAGAACTATGCACGTGGCAACGAGCAGGATGTAGAGCGCATCCTGCCCATTGTCGGGGTGGAACCTGAGTACATCTACCAGGCAAAGCGGTACCGTGCAGGTGAGTACGCCGAGGGCATGCGCCTTGCCCTTGAGAAGCGTGATGAGATCCGGGCCATCCTTGATGAGTTCAGGACTGAACCGTTGGAAAAGGATTGGTGGCCAATTTCAGTCTTCTCCAACTTCACCGACAAGGATACCACCACCGTGCTCGATTGGGACGGCGAGTGGAACATCACCTACAGGGACGATGAGACCGGCCAGACGGAAACCGTCGACCTTAGGACCACCAGCTGTGCAAAATTGCCATGGCGTCTTGACTGGCCGATGCGTTGGGCATATGAGCAGGTGGATTTTGAACCCGCAGGAAAGGATCACCACAGTGAAGGCGGCTCCTTCGACACCTCCCGCAAGATGGTCCAGGTATTTGGTGGGGAAGCACCGGTTTCCTTCCAGTACGACTTCATCAGCATCAAGGGACGAGGTGGAAAGATTTCCTCATCCAGTGGAGAAGTTGTCTCACTCTATGATGTCCTGGAAGTCTATACCCCTGAGGTGACCCGCTACATGTTCGCCGGAACCCGGCCGAACACAGAGTTTGCCATCTCCTTCGATCTTGATGTCCTGAAGATTTACGAGGACTACGACACCTGTGAGCGAATCTACTTCGGCTTGCAGGAAGCGAATGAGAAGCGCAAGGCAAAAGAGAAGCGAATCTACGAACTCAGCCAGGTGAAGGGTGTCCCATCCGAACCCAGCTACCAGATTCCCTTCCGTCACCTCTGCAACCTCTTGCAGCTCCATGAAGGGGACATTGAAAGGGCAATCTCGACCTTGGACGAAATGACCGACAGCCAGAGGGACAGACTCAGGGTTCGCTGTGCATGCGCCTGGAACTGGATCACCACCTTTGCCCCGGAGGATTTCAAGTACCGCCTGTCCAGTGAGAACGACCCCTTGGTCGAACTCACCGACCAGGAGCTTGCTGCTGTGCATGCCCTGAAGGAGGTTGTGAAGGTCATGGACCAGATCGAGGACAAGGAGTATACCACTCGCCTCTATGACTCAGCAAAGGACAATGGCCTGGACACCGGAGCCTTCTTCAAGCTGATCTACCGCATCATGATCGGGAAAGACCGGGGACCAAAACTTGGGCCATTCCTCCAGACCTGCGGCAAAGAGAAAGTACTTTCCATTCTCGGACGGTACTAGGCTAAGTTGGATATATGTTTGGCAGGAAGCTTAATTGGCTTCCTGTTGTTGTTATAAGACCAGGGAAATAGGAGTTCTGGATGCATGTTTTGATGATCAACACAAGCCCACACGAGAAAGGTTGCACCAATCGTGCACTGCAAGAAGTATCCTCTGTACTGGAACAGTGGAATATTGACAGTGAGATTCTCTGGATCGGAAAAGGTAGCCTACATGGATGCACTGACTGTGGTTACTGTTTTAAGCATGGTTCATGCGTGTTCACCGATGATTCGGTCAATGAAGCTGCAAAGAAAGCTGTCAAGGCTGACGCCCTTGTCTTGGGATCGGCAGTACACTACGCATCTGCAGCCGGGGCTGGAAGTGCCTTCCTCGATAGGATGTTCCGTGTTGCCTCCAGGCAGATGGCACTCAAGCCGGGGGCCGCTGTGGTCTCCTGCAGGCGGGGTGGGGCAAGCGCCACCTTCGACCAGTTGAACAAGTACTTCACCATCAGCCAGATGCCGGTGGTCTCCTCAACCTATTGGAACAGCGTCCATGGCAACAGTGTCGAAGAAGTGGAGCAGGACCTGGAAGGACTGCAGGTCATGCGCTATCTGGGGGCAAACATTGCTTGGTTGCTCTCCTGCATTGAGGCAGGAAAGGAAACCGTGAAGAAGCCTGTTCCAGAAAAACGCATAGCCACCAATTTTATTCGCTAGCGGAGAATCCTGTCCAGGATGATGGAGTTGTTTCTCCACTTGTCCTGGGCTTTGACCCTGAGGTCGAGTCGCAGTTTCTTTCCTGGGAAGATATCGCGGATCTCAGGCTCGGCACCCTTGCGGATTCTTGCGATGCCCGCTCCTCGCTTACCTACCACAATACCCTTCTGGGTATCGCGTTCTACCACGATGAATGCCCGCACCCAAACTGTATTGTTTTCCTCACTGTATTCGATGTCTGCTATCTCGACATAGATGGCATGGGGAATTTCCTCTGTCACCAAGTTGATCGCCTTCTCACGGATGATCTCACTGATACGGAATTCAAGGTTCTGGTCGGTATAGGCATCGGCAGGGTAGAGTAATTCACCCTCTGGTGCATGCTTGAACAGCTCGATGAGGATCTCATCGACCCCTTCATCGAGTTTTGCAGAGGCTCCCAGTACTGTTTTCCCTGGCAACATCTCTTCAAGGAATGCCTGGGCTTCTGCCAATTCCTCTTCCTTCAGGATGTCACTCTTGTTGATGACACAGACGACCGGGGTTTTCAGTTTTGCAATATGGCTGGCGAGGGCTTTCTCCTCTTCTCCTGCACTGCGCTTGGCATCAAGGATATAGAGTACTGCATCGTTCTCCTCGAGGGTCTTCAACGCAGTCTCTTGCAGGCGCTTGTTCAACGTTTTTTCACTGAGGTGGAAACCAGGTGTATCGGTGAAGATCAACTGGCCTCTCTCGTCGGTATAGATACCCCTGATCGCATTCCTGGTGGTCTGCGGTGTACTGGCGGTAATGGAGACCTTCATCTCACAAATCGTATTGAGCAGGGTGCTTTTTCCAGCTGATGGTCTGCCGATAATGGCAACCGTAGCACATTTCATACACTGTTCTCCTAATTAATGGTCTCAGTATACTGTTTCATATCCTTTCTGCCTACATCCCCCTCTTTCTTGCCTGCTATGCCTTTGCAAGAATGAGAGTATGTGTGTATACTTGCCTTGATGTTCTACATCAAAACCAGTTTGAGTGAGGGGCACATGCCACAAGAAGAAGAAAAAAAGCCTGCAATGCAGGATCCACAGATACAGGAAAAACTCCTAAAAACCCGTTCCATCCTACTCTCGGGAGAGATTGACAAGGAGATGGCAGAGTCAGTCATCAAGCAGATGCTCATCCTTGAAGGAGAGAGCGATGAACCGATCAAGATTTTCATCAACAGCCCCGGTGGGGATGTCGATGCAGGCTATGCAATATTTGACATGGCCCGTTTCATCACTGCTCCGGTAACCATGATCGGGATGGGCTTGGTGGCAAGTGCTGCCGCCTTGGTCCTTCTGGCTGTTCCCAAGGAGCAGCGTATTGCGCTCCCCAATTCCACCTACCTCATCCACCAGCCGATGAGCGGCATGAGAGGGGTTGCCACCGATATCGAGATTCACGCCCAGCATCTTGAGAAGCTGCGTGAGAAACTTGACAAGCTGATCGCACAGGAGACAGGCAAGAGCCTTGAGGAAGTGCGTAGCGATACCGAACGGGATCATTGGCTCAGTGCGGATGAAGCACAGAGCTATGGTCTAGTCAGCAGAATTGTGAAACAACGGAGTGAATTGTAACTACTCATGCCCAAGACAAGATTCCTCAGTGAAAAAGAAAAAACACTGGGAAGAAAACATATGTATCGCCAGGAGCTGTATAACGGTGTTGCCTACAGCCTCCTCGGCGATACAATTGTGTATTTGCTTGCAATTTATTTTGGAGCCAGCAACATCGCCCTCGGCTATATAGCCTCAGCAAGTTACATTGCTGGAATTGTGCTTCCCTTTGTCCCCCAGGTCTTCAAGGGAAGAAACCAGGTAAAGGTACAGACACTTGTGTGGATTCTCCGTGGGCTTGTCTCCCTCGGGTATCTGGGGCTTTTCTTCCTCAGCGGGGACTGGGCAGTGATCCTCCTGCTCTCGGTTTACACCCTGTTCAATGTGTTCAGGATGATCGGTATCGCCCTCATCGACTCAACGCTCAAGAGCATCAGCAGTATTGCCAACCGGGGAAAGGTTGTTGCCAATGTGAATGCCGCCTACCAGAGTTCGTCTCTGGTGGTCCGCTGTATCTCCGCCTTGGTGCTGGGGATTGAACGGTTCAGTGGCTTGGTTGGCCTGGTGACCATGCAGATCCTTGGTGTGTTGGTGAACTTCATGGCAAGCCATGAGATGGCACGCATTCCCAGCCGCAGTACGGTTGACTACAAGAAAGGAAGAGGCGTATTTGTCCTTCTTAAGGAAGCTATGAAGCAGGATGCCTTCAGCAGAAGGCTTTACCTGAGATGGCTCTCCACAGCAGTGGCCGTTGTCTTTGCCCTTACCACCCCATTCCTGCGTATTGAACTGGGGCTGTCCAATTCGCTTGTGCTTGTCTATTCTGTTGTGCTGGGTATCTCGGTCATGGCTGCCAGCTTTATCAGCAAACAGTTCTCCGACCGACTGGGCAGCCGCCCCTTGGTGCTTTTCTCCACGATATTCTCCCTCTTCTTTTTCATGGCCTGGGCCTTGATCACCCCAGAGGCTAATCCCATATGGTTCTTTGTCCTTGGTTTTTTCACCAACTTCTTCATCGCGCTGATCAGCATGCTTGTCTACCGCTTGATCACCCAGGTGATGCCTGATGACGAGACGGTTGCATTCAACTCGATGGTCAATTTCTTCATAGCCATCGTGGCATTTATTGTTGGGCTGGTCAGTGGACTCCTTGGCGATCTGGGCCATATTTCCAGGGACCTGTTTGTAGTTAATGGGATAGCTGCCGGCAACGGGTATACCCTGGTGTTCGTCTTTGCCATCCTCCTTACCGCTGTGGAAATCCTGGTAGCTTCCCGGCTCCAGGAGTATGGCGCATACACCTCACAACAGGCGGCACAAGTTATTTTCAGCATGCATGGACTCAGGGCAGTCTCCATGATTGAGAAGCTCGAGAGAACCCGGGATCCCGCCAAGCGTAGGTTCCTGATGCTCTCCCTCGGGGGGAACCTGAACAATCTTGCCACCAGCGAGCTTCGTATGATTCTCCGCAGTCCCTTTTCTCCTGATAAGCGTGATGCAGTGAGAGCACTCGGCGACCGTCCACGGAAAGCCTTGCTCGATGACCTGATTGTTGTTGCGCAGGATGATGACTCTTACGTCCAGCTTGATGCCATTGCCTCCCT
>JAIMZO010000096.1 GCA_020054965.1 Spirochaeta sp.
GGGACCAACCCTCTCAAACAACAACCAAAAAACCAGGATGGACAGGATTGCCGAGTTTGTGGAGGACAATATCCACCGCAATCTCAGCCCCGCTGATATTGCTGCCTATCTCAACCTGAGCGAGAAGCAAGTCAGCCGCATCGTCTTCGCATCCGAAGGGTACTCAACAAAACGATTCATCATCCTCGCTAAACTTGAACAAGCAAAGAACATGCTTTCCAATCCCTCCTACAGCATCAATGAGATAGCAGAGGAACTGGGGTATTCCACCACCAGCTACTTCACTACAGTCTTTCGAAAGAACGAGGGGGTAACCCCTGGAGCATATCGCGAGAAAGTACTTGCTAAACTCACTTCTTATCATACATAAATGTCTAAAAATTTACAAATAAAAAATGTATTTTTAGATAAAAATTAATACTCAAATAATATTTTCTTGTTCTATAAACACGAATTATCTATACAATTGTATACAAATACTCAATATAATGTCTATTTTCTTATATTTTTAACATTTTTTGTTTGTCTATTTTTTACAATCCATGATATCCTAAGAGTACGGCAGGATACGAACTATGATTGGTACATGAGAACTATCAGAGACCCAAACAAGGAAGAACAATGGACAGGCAAAATGTCAGACAAATAAAAAAACACAAAATCTTCTATCTGCTATTCATCCCCATTGCTCTCTATTTCATCCTCTTTACCTACTATCCATTCTTTCGCGGGTTGATCATGAGCTTCCAGGAGAACCGTCTCATTGGGGATCGACCGTTTGCAGGACTTGAAAACTACAAGCTGGTCCTCAGTGATTCATCCTTCCTTGCATCAATAGTCAACTCACTTATTATTGGATTTTCGGACATGGTGCTCTACTTCTTTTTGGCATTGCTCTTCGCCTTGGTACTGAACGAGGTCACCCACAAGAACCTCAAGCAGGGAATCCAGACAATTGCCTACCTTCCCTACCTCTTCAGCTGGGCAGTCATTGGAGGTGTATGGGCACTGATATTCGACCTTGATGGGCTGGTCAATCAATTCCTGGGGTTCTTCGGAACAGAGCCGATCTTCTTCCTAGCTACCCCGGCTTATGCCCGTCCCCTGATCATTGCCATGGGGGTTTGGAGATCCATCGGGTACTTTGCTCTCCTCTTTACAGTAGCCATCATGAATATAGACCAGCAGCTCTTCGAGGCAGCAAGAATCGATGGCGCAAGCAGGATGATACAAATCAGGAAGATCATTGTCCCCTCCCTACTGCCCACCATGAAGACCATCATCGTACTGCTCTCCATAGGTGTGCTGACCCACTTTGATGAAATTTATGTCATGGTAAACCCAGCAAACAGGAGCCTTATCAGCACCTTGTTGCTCTATGTATACGAGAATGGCATCCTAAATTTCCGCACCGGTACAGCCAGTGCGGGAGCCACCCTGGTGATGATAGGAACACTTCTTTTCACCGCCCTGATCCGGCGTCTAACCGAGTATGACAAGGAGTAGGATGATGCAGCCTACATTGAGCAAAAAAGACAGACTCCCAACAGCAGTACGTGTTTTCAATGTTATGATGTTGGTATTTATAGTCATGCTGATGGGCTTCCCGATGCTTAACGTTCTAGCGGTATCTCTCTCCACCCAGGCAAACAGCGATTCCCCGGGAATGGTGCTCTGGCCCAATCCTCCCACCTTTGAAGGATACTCATTCATCTGGAAGTACACCAATCTTGCAACCCCCTTTTTCAATACAGTCTATGTGTCAGTTGTTGGGACGATATTGCATGTAATCATGGCATCCTTGGCAGGATATATTCTCTGCCAACCAAACCTGCCTTTGAAGAAGTCCATGACAACCTTCATCCTCCTGACCATGACAGTGCCTTATGAACTGACCATGATCGGTATCTATGCTGTCAACAAGGATCTGGGCCTGATCAACACCTATACCGGATTGATAGTGAACGGTATGATCAGCGGCTTCAGTGTTTTCTTGATGAGAAACTACTTCCAGGCCGTTCCTCAAAGCTTGGCAGAGTCAGCACGGATCGACGGGGCATCTGAACTGAGAATTTTCTCTTCCATCTACATGCGGCTTGCAGTTAGTGGAATCCTAACCATAGGTACCCTGGAACTGATCAGGAGATGGAACAACATTACCATCACTGTAACCCTGATCAGTGACATGAAAAAATGGACACTTCCGGTTGTCCTGCGCTTCATCCTCTTCGACCAGACAAGTACCAGTGGTACAAGCTATATTTTTGCAAATGCCAAGATGGCTGCGGTGGTGCTCACAGCCCTGCCTCTTGTACTGCTATATTTCTTTACCCAATCGTTCTTCTCAAGTGGAATTATGATTGGATCGATCAAGGAGTGATGATCCCCAAAAAGGTGGAATCATGCTGAAATACCGAATTGTGATATCCAAATAGGAGGAATCATATGAACAAGAAACGAATGATTGTCGGATTGCTGGTCCTACTGACGATCAGTCTTGGACTCTTTGCCCAAGGGCAGATGGACAAGAGTGATGTTGAGGTAAAGGTCTTGGCAGGGGTAACAGGCGGAAAGGATGAAGCAGAGAACAAGCTCTTCGAGGAAGAGATGGAGAAGGCAACCGGCCTGAACATCTCCTGGGAGAAGGTTCCCTCGGGCTATGACCAAGTTCTGATGCAGAAACTTGGTGCAGGCGAGGAGTACGACTTGATCTACCTCAATCAGTTCCAGATGTACACATTGGCAAAACAGGGAGCATTGACCGATCTTACTGATCGAATCAAGGGCTCCTCCGTCTATGCTGAGAATGTCGACAAGGCTGAGCTTGAGAAGATTGCTCTCAACGGGAAGTACTATGCAGGCTTCAACAAACTTGAGGTTTTCCCATTGGTGAACGTCAACAAGGCTATCACAGACAAGGTAGGTATTGACCTCGATTCGCTGGATACCCTGGACGAGTACTATCGCATGCTCAAAGAGGTGAAGACCTACATGGAGACCAAGGAAGGACGGAAGCCCTACTACCCATTCTTCACCTATATGCCGGACATCTGGGATCTCCAGCCATGGTTCAGCTCGGTTGGTCTGAGACGTGGTGTTTTCGTCGATGAGAGTGGAAAGAAGTATGCTCCCTATGTAGATCCAGCGGCAAAGCCGGTATGGCAGTGGCTTGCAAAGCTCTACAAGGAAGGCTTGATGGATCCCACCTCCTTCACTGGAAAGACAGGAGATATGCGGAGCAAGATGTGGCAGAGCCAGGATATCGTCATGGACGTAGACTGGGCTGCCTGGACCGGGCTTTACAACAATAATGCCAAGACTGCCGGTACCTATCCAAGCAAGGTCAATGTCGTTGGTCTGCCTGGGACAAAGGGTCCCGATGGCACCTATCTGTTGGAACAGGGAGGAGCATCCCTTTGGGCAATCCCATCCAATGCAAAGAAGAGCGATGAAGCATTCAAGATCCTTGAGTATATGGCAACTGCAGAAGGGGGCTTGTTGCTCTCCGCCGGTATCGAGGGTCACGATTATGTCATGAAGGATGGCAAGATCGAGTACACCGAGATCGGTAAGGCCCACGCAAAAGACCATGGGGCACCGTTCCCAATCTCCACCAAGTTTGATCTCTCTCTTCTCGGTGAGATGAATCCTGGCGTACTTGAGTCAGTTGCAGTCGGGCAGAGAGCTGACGTTTCCGTTGCCCCCATGGGATATGCAAACGGGGAACTGGACACACGCAAGTACTATGATATCATGAGTAAATGGATGACAGACTGCATCATGGGCAAGACCAGTGCAGATATGGCCATCCAGGGAGCTGAAAAAGAGCTCCGTGCAAATGGTCTCATCGACTAAGTTGCGTGGTAAGTGGCACATGGAGGGCGCAGCATCATGCTGCGCCCTTTTTAAGAGGATATATATGGAATCATTGAGAATTTCCCGGACCTTCACTCATCAAGAGCAGCAACAGTATACTCGCCTTCCGTTCAATGTACCTGAAGGCATTGAAAGCATTGAGCTATCCTACAGCTACCAACGTTACAAGCAAGAAGCTATGAAGTGGGGGATTGCAAAACAGGAGATAAATATTATCGACCTTGGGCTCTTCGATTCCAGGGGCATGGCCCGTGGATGGTCAGGAAGCGAGCAGACCGATATATTTGTTTCTGCATCCAAGGCAAGTCCTGGATACAAGCGAGGACAAACAGAACCTGGTAGATGGGAAGTTGCACTGGGTATTTACAAGGTTACCGATCAGGTGACAGTCGATATAACCATCAGAATGCAGGAAAAGGAACGTCGCTGGTTCAAGGGAGACCTCCATATGCACACAAAGAACAGTGATGGAATCTATACAACAAGGGAGGTCATCACGTATGCCAAGCATGCAGGTCTCGATTTCATAGCAATAAGTGACCACAACAACACCCAGCAAAACCAGGAGATTGGAAATCCAGAGGGGATTACCGTTCTTCCTGCAATGGAGTATACCAACTACCGTGGACATGCAAACTTTTTCTTCCCGGATATCGAGGAATTCTCCCAGAATCCCCTCTCCAATACCCGTGAGGAGCTCCTTTCCACCTTGCAAGCAGCACAAGACCGATCTGCCTTGGTGAGCATCAATCACCCCTTTGACACAAACTGTCCTTGGCTTTGGGGATTTGATCTGCCATTCACCCATGTTGAGGTATGGAATGGATTCTTCAAGGAATCTGACAGGAAAGCGGTAAGATGGTGGCGTGAACAACTCAGGAAAGGAAAGCCCTTGGTTGCAGTTGGAGGATCCGATACCCATCGTATCGAACAGGGAAGAAGCTTTGGTACCCCCACAACCTATCTTTATGCACTTTCTGCTGGCAGAGAAGACCTGCTGGAGGCCTTGCAGGAAGGGCGGGTATCCATCTCAGCCACTGCCAATGCAGCACAACTGGACCTTGTCATTGCCGATGCACATATTGGGCAAACCATCCCATACCAGGAAGGACTGAGTGCAAACATTCTTGTCAATGATGCAAAAGGGGGAGACAGGATTGTACTGTACAGCGATAGAGGGGAAGAGAGAAGCTGGGTATCTGAGTATGAAGGAACACTTTCACTCCCCTTTTCAGTGGACAGGCGGAAGTTCTACCAGGCAGAGCTCTATCGCAAAACGCTGGGCATGGACCTGCTTTGTGCGATGACCAACCCAATTTATTGCAGCTGAGCGGTCGACTCACGTACAATAAAGGTGAATGGGAGGGAGATACTCAAAGGGAATCGGTTCTTGCTGGTGATGAGGGAGTGCAACAGTGCAACTGCGGTCTGCCCCATCTCCACCATAGGCTGGGCGATGGTGGTAAGCCGTGGTAGGGAGAATGATGCTAGTTCGATGTTGTCAAACCCTACTACCGAGACATCATCAGGGACCCGCATCCCCCGATCGGCAAGCATTCTCATTGCCCCCAGGGCCAACTCATCAGTGACAGCGAAGACAGCAGTAAAAGGTACCTTGCGATTGAGCAATTCCTGCAACCCTTTGGCTCCTCCCTCCATATTGTAGGTATCAGCTGAAACCACCAGGGATGCATTGAACGGCAAGGAAGCAGCCTCCAAGGCGTTCGTATACCCCTCCAGACGCTGGGAAGGGAAGCTGTATTTCGTACCTCCGATGAAGGCAATCCTCCGGTGTCCCAAATGTATCAGATGATTCACTGCAGTGCGGGCAGCCTCTTCTTCACTGATATGAATTGAGGTTGCTTTCCAGCCGTTTCTCTCGAATGTAGCCAGTACGGTAGGAATTTTATTCTCCTGCAGATACTGCTGGAACTCTGAAAGCTCGATCTCATGCAGGATTATGATTCCATCAAGCCGTTCAGCCTTCAATCGTTTCAGACAAGCCCGTTCACCTTCCAAGTCTGTGGAAGCGAAATAGAAACTGGTGTGATAGCCAAACTGTTCCAGGTGATGTTCGATGGTGCTGAAGAGCTGTCGTTGGAACATATTGAAGGTACCCGGCATCACAATACCCACAGTGGAGGTATGCTTGCTGACCATGTCCCGTGCTGCTCGATTGGGAACATATCCGGTCTGCTTAATTGCATCAAGGATTTTTGCTCGCTTGTCAGCACTCACACATGCCCTGTCATTGAGCACCCGTGAAACTGTTGAAACCGAGACTCCTGCCATCCTAGCAATATCTTTGATACTAACCATGTAAACATCCTGTATACTGGTATTGTGTTTGGTATCATACCGTGCAACAAGCCGTTACTACAAGTACATTTCTCGTAAATTCATGATAGCATATACAGCTTCTTCCCATGATCGGGAGGGACTCAGCTCAAAAGCGAATACCCCTTCATACCCCGGCCCTGCCATATGGCTGAGAACCTTTGGGTAGTGAATCTCTCCGGTCCCAGGTTCATGACGACCTGGATGGTCTGCAATT
>JAIMZO010000097.1 GCA_020054965.1 Spirochaeta sp.
GAACGATGCGACAGCTGTTCACCACCTGGGAGAAGGAGACTCCCTTTTTCTTTTGGGAGAGGTGGAGCATTTTAATGATTGCCGGTGTGGTCACATCGATGCCATCCTTTGCCCGCCCACTCTTCTGTGCAACCCAGATGGACTTGTTCTCTTCGGTGATCAACTCAACAAAATATGCACTCAGCCTGATCGATTCCAGATACTTTTCCCGCATGGGAAGTGTACGTTTAACGGTCACCCCACCATTGAGTTTGAACAGATCGGTCACAAACTGATTGGTCAGCAGGTTATCCCCGATTGCCATCTCGCAGAACATCTTTCCAGCTTTATAGAGTGCAAGGTCAATCAGGGCACAATCGAGTACGATATCGCGGTGATTGCTCATGAACAGGTATGCTTTGTCTTTCTCAATCTGCTGCAATCCATCAAATGAGAACGTATCGACGCTCTTGTCGATGATGACAGGCAGGAACACCCCAGCGGTTATACGCTCTTGGAACTCATCATAGCTCTTCACTGTTTCCAGCTGGGATACTATGTATTTGCCGTAGGCTTCCACCTGCTGCCGTTCTGCTTCTGTTTCACCAGGTCCGAGCGAGGAGAGAATCTTGAGCAGCGCCTCCTTATCCCTTAAGATACGTTCAATTGCTTCACGAACATCCGGCCCCCTATAGGGGGCTATGTCTTTATATTGTTCTATATCCATGGTTCAACCCTTTTGAGCTTCCAGAATTGACTTCATGTACTGGACTCGTTCCCATTTAGCGGGATCCGTCATCCTCTCCTGGGCCAACTTGCCATTGAAGTCAGAGATACTGGAGTATGCATGTGAATCCATCCAGTCGGAGAGCTCCTTCTCTATCTTTGTTACAGAAGAGAGTCCTTGCTTTAGCAAAACGGAACACAACTGGACGGCCTTCGCTCCGGCAAGCAACTGCTTGACCACAGTGCTTCCACTGTGAATACCGGTAGCAGCACAGATATCATAACGTACTTCATCACTCATCAGTGCAGTCCAACGGAGACTCAATGCATATTCATCCTTGCTGCTTATCATCTGCGCAGGAACCAACGCAATTTTTTCGATATCAATATCAGGGCTGTAGAAACGATTGAACAGTACCACTCCATCAATGGAGAGTTCGTCAAATCGCCTGAGCATGTTTGCCAGGGAAGAGAAAGCTGGCCCCATCTTCAGACTGATGGGAAGCTTGAGTTGTTTCCTGGCACTCTTTACGAGGGAGAGATACTCCTTTTCAACTGTTGCCCCTTCCACCTCAACATCTGCAGCTACCACGTAGTGGTTCAATTCAATTGCATCAGCACCACAGGCTATAAAGCGTTTTGCATATTCAATCCAGCTACCATTTTGCTTGCAGTTTATACTGGCAATAACGGGAATATCCAACGCTTGTTTGGCATCCTCGAGCAAGGTCAGGTATGCATCGATTTGCTGTTCCATGCTTGCATGTTTCATGAATCCATAGGCATCAGCATGCGTGAGATATGCATTTGATTCATCCACAGCCAACTCACTGTCCAATTCAATCTGTTCTTCAAAGATGGATTTCAGTACCACGGCCGATAACCCTGCATCTTCACAACGTTTCAGGTTATCCAATGATGCCGTAAGGGGGCTACTCCCTGCGATCAAGGGATTTTTCAATTGCAATCCAAGATATGATGTAGACAGGTCTGCCATACTATTTCTCTCCTCAACTGGCAAGTATCATCCGTGCCATTGACACAGCATGAGATAGTATACCATGAAAGAAAGGGTTTCTCTACAACCTGCAACTGCTTTTATCAACAACCACGGAAGAAGTTCCAGATACAGTATAGGGTGCCTTTTCAGGCACCCTATACGTGTTATGCAATGCATGGACTAGAGGATATATGGAATTCTCAGATTATGTGATTGATAGACCACAAAGGTTTCCACTTCAGAAATCTCAGAAATCTTATCAAGTTCTGTCTTGAAGAAATCCAGGAGACTCAACCCCTCTTCCTCACTCAGAACCAAATGGACGATCAGATCATAGCGACCGGTAACCACTGAGGCTGAGATGATCCCTCGGAGGTTTGAAAACTCTTTGGCTTTCCTCTCCAAGTCCAGGGTTTTCAGCTTCACCCCCATCATGACCACCTGCAACCCAGGTATTACTTCCGGATTCACCAATCCGGAAATCTCCAGCACACCCTCCTCAATCAGCTTATTGACGCGGGCTCGAACGGTATTTTCTGTGATGCTCAGCTCTTCAGCAATAGCACTGAAAGGCTTTCTGCCATCACGCAGCTGTCGGATTATCGCTTTGTTCGTTTCATCCATTTTCACTTTCATGCTATCACCCGTTTTTCCTTTCGAATTCCTTCATGAACTGAGCAAGTGCCTTAACATCTTCAACAGGAAGGGCATTGTAAATACTTGCCCTCAGTCCTCCAACCGAACGGTGTCCCTTGAGACCAAGCATGTCTGCCTTCTTGGACTCCTCGATGAACTTTGCTTCCAGTTCCTCACTGGGAAGTCGGAATACAATATTCATCCTGGAACGATATGCAGCATCAACGGGGCTGCGGAAGAAGGAGGAGTTATCAATGATATCATAGATGATACTGCTCTTCTCCTGGGCACGCTTCAACATACCTTCGGTTCCCCCGTTTGCCTTGATCCACTCAAGGACCAGCTTCACTGCCCAGATGGAGAACACAGGAGGAGTATTGTACAACCCCTTGTTCTTGCTGTGCAGCTTGTAATCCATATATGCGGTAAGATTGGAGTTCTGCTTTTCAAGCAGCGACTTCCTCATGATTACAAAGGTTGCACCTGCAGGACCAAGATTCTTCTGTACCCCACCATAGATCATGGAAAACTTATCCACAGGGATGGGACGGCTGAAGATATCGCTGGACATGTCACCGATCAAGGGAACGGAGCCGGTATCAGGGAAGTCCTGCCACTCGATACCCCCGATTGTTTCATTCGAACAGAGATAGAGGTAACTGGAATCCTTGCTTGGCATGACGGTCTTGGGATCGGGGAGGCTGGAATAGTTGTTCGCCTTTCCATCATAGTAGTAGTTGACCTTTCCAAGCTTCTCAGCATCATCTGCAGCCTTGTTGGACCAGGCACCGCTTCGGATATAATCGGCAACAGTACCGGGGCGTAGGAAGTTCATAGGGATCATGGCGAACTGCAAGGTTGCTCCACCACCAAGGAAATAGATATCATACTCGTCGCTGATACCCAGCAACTCCCTGAAAAGCTCAAGACACTGGTCATACATCTCTTCGAACATGCCGCCGCGGTGACTGGCCTCGATCATGGACAATCCTTGTCCCTTGTAGTCGACCATATCTTCCTTGAGTTTCTCCAGTACCTCAACCGGCATCACCGAGGGACCTGCAAAAAAATTTTTCTTCCGTTCCATCAGATTACTCCTTCCTTCTTCAATCCTTCCAGAATTTCATAGGCTTCATCGCCGATACGTGCAAGATTTTCCACACTATTTGCCCCAACATGCGGGGTAAGCGTTACACGCTCTGCCTTGAGAATGGGGTAATCCTCTGCAGGAGGATCTGTGGGCCAGACATCAGTGCAGTACCAGCTTACCGATCCATCTTCAAGCATCGATACCATTTCATCTTCCTGGACACAAAGAGCACGTCCTGTGTTGATGATGACCGGCTTCTTGGAACAATGGGAAATCAGCTTTTTGCCGACCATGTGCTGGGTCTCATCCGTAAGGGGAAGGTGCAATGAGATATAATCTGCATCCTTCACCGCTTCCTCGGGAGTCTCTTTCATATCGGCAGCATCACTGGTCTTCACATACTTGTCATACGCTACTACGTTCATGCCGAATGCTTTTGCACGCTCAGCAACTTTACGAGCAATATTTCCAATGCCGAAGAGACAGAGCGTCTTCCCATAGAGTTCAGTTCTCTTCATATTCTTGAGCCACTGTCCACTCTTCATCCCGTTATGGTAGGTCACCAGGTTACACGGGGTACTGAGCATAAGAGCGAAAGCCAGCTCGGCTACTGCAATTGCTGATGATTTAGGGGTATTTCGGACCACAATGCCTTTACTCTCTGCATACGCCTTGTCAATGTTGTCGATGCCAACACCTCCGCGGATGATTACCTTCAGGTTGGGTGCCTGATCGATATAGTCCTTGGTACACTTGGTCTTGCTCCGTACCAGCACAACGTTCGCCTCGGCAAGGCGAGTCTTGTCTGTGGTGACCTCTCCGAATGCGGTCAGTTTTCCGGCCAGCACATCATCAAAGGCGTCAGAAATGAGAATTAGCATAGTTGTAATTACCTCTCTATAAAATAGCGTGTTTTTCAGGGTTGCGTCTCCCCATGACCTTCTACAGAGAGAATTGTACACCAGAAACCACCTTTTTGTCTAATTTATTTTACAAATTTTGACGGATAAAGAAAAATTCCCTCTAAATCTTTCTGAATAGGAAGAATTAAGGGAATTTTTATAAATGATACAGGGTTTCTTTTACGAAAGTGATGCTATAAGGAAACCGCCGGCTGAGCCGACGGTTTGGTGTTTTAGTAGTTCTTTGAGCCGTGCAGTTTCCGCACCTTCTTCATCTGCTTGCGCGCAAGCGCTTTCTTTTTCCTGTTGAGGATAGTGGAGGGCTTCTCAAAGTACTCCCGCTTTTTCCATTCGCGGATAATCCCCTCTTTCTCAACCATGCGCTTGAAACGCTTGATGGATTTCTCAAGAGGTTCATTGTCATCTACTTTTACAAATGCCATATATAAAATCACCCCCCTTCCCTATTACTGGGTTCAACTTGACGAGTAGTAGATTGCAATAAATACTCACCCATGTCAAGTACACCCAAGCGATTATTCAGCTCTCTTGAGATCCATGATGGTCAGTTGCAGGCTTTCCTGGTTGCGGAAGTAATTCCTTCCCAAACGAAATGCCACATTGACTCGGTCCCCTTTGTCAAAATCGGTACCTACACGATCTCCCGCACGCCAGAACAACGCCGGCCACTTGTATTGACCGAAGGCAAGGGTCAACTTGACATGTTGGACACTACCCCCCTTGTTGTTTATGAACTGGATATCTTCAACCTGGGCTCCCTCCATCATCAGCACCAGTGGAGGGTTTTTCTCCCCGTAGGGCTCAAAGAACTCCACCACCTTGATGATACCAGGGGTCATATAGGTATCAGGAAGCGTCACATCGATGACCAACTCATCTTCTTCATCATCGATCATGCAATCCATCGTATCAATCTCATCAGCAACACGCTTCTTGAATTCAGCAAGGTGCTCAACATCCATGGAAAACCCACCGGCACAGGCATGTCCCCCGAAATCGAGGAAGAGATCACGGAAACGAGAGAGGAACTCCCTTGCATCAAAATTTTCAGGGCTTCTCATGGAAGCAGAGACCCTGCTCTCATCCACAGTGGCCAGGACGATGGCAGGAGCGTTGTACTGTCGCAGCAATCGGCTTGCCATCAGACCGGTAATTCCTCGAGAGAGGGTACTATCCTCTACAACGACAAGCTTGCTTCCCGATTCTTCAAAGCTCTCTTGGGCACTTTTCTTCATCCGGTCCCACGCATCTTCACCAAGCTTTTGTCGTTCCTTGTTCAGCTTGATCAACTCCCCTGCCAAGGACTCTGCCTCATACAGGTCTCCTGCGAGCAACATTTCCAAGGCTACCGTCGGTTTCCCCATTCGCCCCGAAGCATTGATGACCGGACTGATCTGCCAAGAGATATCACTGGTTGAGAGTTGCTTCCCCATCAGGTTCTGCATGGAGAACAGCGGAAGCAGATTCTGCCTGCGCCCTTGCGCAAGCACCTTGAGGCCGCGTTTTACCAGGATTCGGTTCTCGTTTTCCATTGGCATCAAGTCAGCAACCGTGCCAATGGCAACCAGATCGAGCACTGATTCATACTCAGCATCGAGGGAAGGATACCGCTTCATGCAATAGGCGATAAACAGGGTGTACAGGACCTGCAGCTCATCCTTCCCATGGGGGGAATAGCGCACTGCCCTGCTGATATTGGACAGGGCAAACAAGCCCGTCCCCTTCACCACGGGAAGGACCGCTTCCATTTCGTTGCGCATATCAACAAGATGAATATCGATTTTCTTTCCGAATGCTTGCCGCAACTGGGCAAGCTCTGCTGCGGCGTCAACCACGAGGATGGGAAGCCCGGCGGAGAGAAACTCCAGTGCCTTGCTCTTGCCGACATCGATAAGACCCGGGTTGATCTCCTCGATGACACGATCAACAACCAGAAGGTTTTCAATCCTCATAGCCTGGATAATCACCGTATC
>JAIMZO010000098.1 GCA_020054965.1 Spirochaeta sp.
ACCGTGTTGAGAATCTTGCCAACACCACCACTGAAACTGGCGCCACCGATAATTACCGCTGCAATTGCATCAGTCTCATAGTCGGTACCAGCCAAGGGGTATGCTGCATTTACCCGACCAACAAGCAGAAGCCCTGCAAGAGCTGCAAAGAATCCACTCAAGGAGTAGACGATCAACAACACCCTGTGCACGTTGATCCCACTCAGTCGGCTTGCTTCAACATTCCCCCCTACAGCATAGATATGACGCCCGGTACTAGTGCGAGTCATGAAAATGAACATAATGCCGTATACCACTGCTACGAGGATGACACTGGCCGGAACGGGGCCCAGTGAGCCACTGCCAAAATACTGAATGGAAGGGGCAAACCCACTGATAGGCTGGGCGGCAGTAACAGCCAGGGCGAAACCTCGCGCAATCATCTTCGTGCCCATGGTGGAGATGAAGGGGTGTGGCAGTCTCAGCTTGGTCAGCAGGAGACCGTTGAAGAATCCAATCAAGGTACCCACGGCAAGGGCAAGCAGGATTGCCATCATGGGATTCATCTGCATGTTCACCCCAAAGATACCCAGCATCATGATGGAGAGAGCCAGGATTGAACCGATCGAAAGATCAATACCGGCTGTCAGTATGGCAAGGAACTCACCAACAGAGATGATTGCACTTACCGTTGCCTGGGAGAGGACGTTCGTGAGGTTTGCCACGGTAAGAAAGCGAGGAGAAAGAATGCTTATAATTACACAGAGCACAATCAGGCTCAGCATAATACCGAGACTTCCCCGTTTCTTGCTCTTCTTCACTATCTCTACCACTTCACTCTGTGATGCTTCCAATACGTTTCCCTTCTGCAGTTCTTCCGATTGTTTCTTTTTCATGCTTCAGTCTTCCATTCATCTATCGTTATTGGTTTATGCAATCTCATCGACTCGTTGGCAGCAAGCGCAATTTCCATGGCTTTTACCCCATCTACGACTCCTACCCGGGACACACCCTTGTTTGAGGCAACATCCTGTACAAACTGCCTCATTTCTTTCAGGTATGCACCCTCAAATCGTTCCAAGAATCCCTGTACCGACGCTTGGCATGTACCCTCGCCGTCATGCACGGAAAGTCCTTGTTTCTGTACACCACCGATACTCAACGCTCCTTCACTGCAGACAATCTCAGTGCGGACATCGTATCCATATTGACTGTTGCGGCTCCCCTCAAGGGAGGCAACCTTGCCATTGGCAAACGTCAGGTCAATATTCACATGGTCAATATCGCCAATCTCACCAAGGTCGGGATACCGAAGTACCGCCCCACGAGCGTACACTTCTGTTACCTCAGTACCAAAGAACCAACGACAGAGGTCTATATCATGCACACACAGGTCCATAATCAAGCCCCCACTGGTCTTCGCGAATGCAATAGGGGGACATCCCGGATCCCGGCTTATGCATTGGATCGATATCGCCTCCCCAATCTTCCCGCCTGCTATCGTGTCCTTTGCTTTTACATACGCAGTGTCAAAGCGACGCATGAACCCAAGTTGTACGAAGGCTCGCTTCTCATTGGTGAGCTCGTCCAGAGATACAGCTTCCTTCCAGTCCAAAGAGAGTGGCTTTTCAAGGAAAGCGGGCTTACCAGATAGGATGGTATCCTTGAGCACCTGTCCATGACTGCTTGTGGAGGATGCGATCACCACTGCGTCAATATCATCCCGTTCCAGGATATCCTGATACATACGGTACTGCTTAACCGCAGGATGGTCTTTGGAGAAGCGATCAAGAGACGATTGGCTGACATCACTGACCGCTACAAGCTCTGCCTGGGGGATACCCCCAGCAAGGTTTGCTGCATGCTGATATCCCAGACGCCCCAATCCGATTACTGCACATCTAAGTTTTTCCATCCATGCCACTCCTAAATGGGATACCCGCTCGCGGCGTACATTATTTTTTCGTTGCTGAACTCATCACGCTCAAGCTCTCCCATTATCTTTCCTTCGTGATATACGATGATCCTGTCAGCCATGCCCATACACTCATCCATCTCGGAGCTGATCATTATCACTGCTTTTCCCTTGGAAACCAGATCATTAATCAAGTTGTAGACTTCAATTTTTGCCCCTACATCGATTCCCCTTGTTGGTTCATCAAATATGAAGACATCTGATTTGCTCAGGAGCCACTTGGCAAGAACCACCTTCTGCTGATTCCCCCCGCTCAACTGCCCGGCAAGGGTGGTGACATCGGGAACCTTGATCCTAAGACTCTTCACCATCTCCTTTGCGGTATCTTTCATCTTCAAGAGATCAAGGAATGGCTTCTTGGTCTTGAACTGCATCAAGTCCACCAAGGTGGTATTGAACTCCACGGTCTGCAAGAGGATCAAACCCTGTCCCTTGCGATCCTCGGTCAAAAAGGCAATCCCTTGCTTGATTGAATCCTGAGGATTTCTTATATGCACCTTTTTCCCATGGATGAACACCTCACCGGCGTCGATGGGATCGGCACCGGTAATCCCCCGGATACTCTCTGTACGGCCAGAGCCGACCAACCCCGATACACCAAGGATTTCTCCTGCATGGACTTTGAAGTTGATGTCTTCAAACTCCCCTGCCTTGGAGAGTCCCTTCACCTCCAACACAACATCGCCACGCTGTGTTTCTATCTTTGGATACTTGTTCTTGATATCACGACCAACCATCAGCTTGATGATGTCATCCACCGTAACCTCATCAATTCGGCGGTTTGCCACCACTTCCCCATCACGCATGACAGTCAGGGAGTCACAGACAGACTTTACCTCATCCAAGCGGTGGGATATGAAGATGATGGTGACATGTTGTTGACGCAGTTTCTCAATAATCTTGAAGAGCTCCCCGGTCTCCTTTTCGCTCAAACTGGCAGTGGGTTCATCCATGATGATCAGCTTTGCCTTTGAGTTGACGGCCTTGCAAATCTCAACCATCTGCCTCCTGCCTACTCCAAGAAGACCAAGGGGTGTGTTTGGGTCGATATCCATTTCAAACTCAGCAAGGATCTTTCTTGCCTGCTCGACCTGGCTCTTCCTGTCGAGGAACTTGTTCCGCTTCTTCAACTCCCTGCCAAGAAAAATATTCTCAGCAACAGTCATATAATTGACTTGGTTGAGCTCCTGATAGATGCAAGAGATACCCAGTTCCATTGCCTGGCGAGGGATCAAAGCTTGAAAGACCTGTCCATCAAAGAAAATCTCACCGCCGTCTGGAGCATGAGCCCCTGCAAGAACCTTTATCAAGGTAGACTTGCCGGCACCGTTCTCACCAACCAACCCATGCACTTCACCGCTGTCCACATGCATGGTAACTGCATTCAAGGCAAGTACCCCTGGATAGCGTTTGGTTATATTTCTCAGTTCCAATATATGCGTGGTTTCTTTCACAGATCCCCCCTTCCAAGAGTTGCAAAGCGATGCATCCCTTTTCTCTCCGCAAGGAATTGGTACCTTTGCTTCAAATTTGAAAACGTTACCATAAATCTATGCTTACATCACTTTCATGATTTGTCAAATACTTTTTCAATATATAGGATTTAAGTCCTGCAGTACGTGAATAAGCGATATCTTTTTACCTTTACAAACTATGGGAATATGGTATACGCTATACGTATTTGATAACGTTTTCAAAATCGTCTATTCCAGAGGATAGCCGAAAGGGAGAAGTAATAACCATGAGTGAAGTCTTGAAAGTAGGTATTATCGGTGCCGGGCGTATTGGGAAATTACATGCAGAGAACATTACCAGACTGGTCCCCTCGGTCAAAGTGGTTGGCATCAGCGATGTCATGATGGATGAAAAGATGGAAACGTGGGTGCACTCATTGGGAATAGAGATTGCCACGAAGAATCCTTCCCAGTTGATCAATCATCCTGAAATCGATGCGATTCTGGTATGCAGTTCGACCGCTACCCACGCAGACTTCACAATTGCCGCAGCGAAGGCCGGCAAGCATATCTTCTGTGAGAAGCCAATCGACCTCTCGGTCCAGAAAGGGCTGGAGGCCATCAATGTGGCAAAGAACCACCAGGTCAAGCTACAGCTGGGATTCAATAGACGCTTCGACCACAACTTCCGCCATGTCCATGAACTGGCTTCCAGCGGAAAAGTCGGTGATATTCATATTGTGAAGATTACCAGCCGTGACCCGGCTCCCCCTGCTGCCTCCTATGTAGCAGCCTCCGGTGGCATCTTCCTGGATATGATGATCCATGACTTTGACATGGCACGCTACCAAGCAGGTAGTGAGATCACCAGTGTTTACGCTACCGGTGCAGTCCTTATTGACCCGGAAATTGGCAAAGCCGGAGATATAGACACAGCCATAGTCACGCTCACCTTTGCAAATGGGGCGATCGGGGTAATCGACAACTCCCGCCAAGCAGTCTATGGCTACGACCAGCGATTAGAGGTATTTGGGAGCAAAGGTTCAGCCCAGGCTGAGAATGACAGAGAGACCAATGTAACACTCTCGACCGTTGAGCAGGTGTCCATGGATAAGCCGCTCTACTTTTTCCTCGAACGGTATGAGGACGCATTCGTCGACGAGATCACCTCCTTTGCTGAGGCAATCCGCGAGGATAAGGATGTGGTTGTCAGTGGTGAGGATGGACTTGAGGACATGGTTGCTGCCCTTGCTGCTGGGAAGAGTCTAAAAGAAAAACGAGTGGTCACCATTGCAGAAATGAAACAGGAATTGGGACTGTAGAGAAAAGAAGGAGTAATTATGGCTACGACACGACTTACCATGGCTGGGGCACTGCTTCAGTTCCTGGATAATCAATATGTTTCCTATGATGGGGTTGAAGAGAAGTTTGTCGAAGGTGTTTATGGTATCTTCGGTCATGGCTGTGTGGTAGGAATTGGGGAGGCATTGGCCTCACAGGAGAACAAGCTGCCCTTCTACCAAGCAAAGAACGAACAAGGTGCTGTTCATGCCGCTACCGGGTTTGCAAAAGAACATAACCGCAGAAGAATCATGGCAGTCACCTCATCCATTGGCCCAGGTGCATTGAACATGGTGACCGGTGCGGGTACAGCCACAGCCAACCACATTCCTGTACTGCTCCTACCCGGTGATGTCTTTGCCTGTAGGCAACCCGACCCGGTTCTCCAGCAGATCGAGATCCCGCATGACTATACCAATACAGCAAACGATGCATTCCGCTCGGTAAGCAGGTATTGGGATCGGATCAATCGCCCGGAACAGCTGATGAGTGCCATGATCAACGCCATGAGAGTTCTCACAGACCCTAGTGAGACCGGTGCAGTAACCATAGCACTCCCCCAGGATGTCCAGGGTGAGGCTTATGACTATCCCGTTGAGTTTTTCGAGAAACGAGTACATTACATAGAGAGACGAATTCCGAGCGAAGGACAAATCACACGACTTGCCGAATTACTGAAAGAAGCAAAGAAACCTCTGGTCATCTGTGGCGGAGGAGTCCGCTACAGCGAGGCAGGAGACGAGCTTGCCACCTTCTGTGAACGCTATCATATACCCTTTGCAGAGACCCAAGCAGGAAAGGGTACGGTACTCTGGGACAATGCATACAACCTGAGTGGGATCGGGACCACAGGAAGCCAGGCTGCAAACCGTCTTGCAAAAGAGGCGGACCTTGTCATAGGGGTAGGAACCCGTTTTGGCGATTTTACCACCTGTTCAAAATGGCTCTTCCAAAATCCAGAATGCAAGTTTGTTTCCGTCAATGTTGCCCCAGCTGATGCATACAAGCTCAACAGCTGCCCGATTATCGCTGATGCAAAGCTTACGCTGGCAGTGTTGAATACTACTGCATTCCTTCAAGGGTATCAGAGCCATTGGGGCAAGCAGATCAAGAGAGAGCGAGAGCTCTGGAACAAGGAAGTAGACCGGCTCTACAGTGAAGAGATTCCCTCCTCGCTCTCCCAAGTACGAGTATTGGGTGAGTTGAACGACCACCTTCTGCCTGCCTCAACCATTGTTGTCTCAGGCTCTGGATCCATTCCTAGTGATATGCAACGAGTCTGGAGAACGCGTGTCAGGGGAACCTACCATATGGAGTATGCCTTCTCCTGCATGGGCTATGAGATAGCTGCCGCACTCGGAGCCAAGATTGCCCATCCTGAACGGGAGGTTGTGGCCATTGTCGGTGATGGAGCCTATACCATGCTGCACACCGAGCTGCTGACATCGATACAGGAGGGCAGGAAGATTATCGTGATGGTATTGGACAATGCAGGGTTCCATTGCATTGACAACCTGCAACACAGCCAAGGCATCGTGCACTATGGCAATGAGTGGAAGCGAAGGGAAGACCAT
>JAIMZO010000099.1 GCA_020054965.1 Spirochaeta sp.
TTGATCATCGAGAACACCATTGACGACAAGGGCTGGTGTCAGGCAATGCACGATGGTATCATCGCTGCCCAGAAAAGCCTGCCTGGTCGTATCGAGTACAGCTATACAGAGAAGATGAAGCCAGTTGATGCCGGTTCTGCTGCACGCCAGTATGTTGCCCAGGGTTTTGATATCATCATCGCCCATGGAGCACAGTACAAGAACCTCATCATGGAAATGGCTGAAGAGTATCCTGATGTTTCCTTCGCCTTTGGAACCAGCGCCGAGGTTGGTCCGGACAATGTATTCACCTACATGCCGGAAAGTGAAGAGACCGGTTACCTTTCCGGTATCATCGCTGGGATGACTACCAAAGCCAATATCATCGGCCTTGTAGGTCCTGTTGATGCAGGGGACGCAGCCCGCTACAACCGTGGTTTCGTCCTCGGTGTCCAGGCTGTCAATCCAGAAGCCAAGATCATGGTCGCACACAGTGGATCCTTCAGTGATTTCGTAAAAGCTGGAGAGGTTGCACAGTCCCAGATCAGAAGCGGCGCCGATGTATTGACCGGAAGCAGCCAGCAGGCTCTCGGTGCTCTTCGTGCCGTTGCTGACTACCCCAATGAGGATATCTGGTGGGTTGGTCAGGATATCGCTCAGATTCACATCACCGAAGGCTACAAGGTTATTGCCGCTTCTTCCTACAACTATGCATCCGTCATCGAAGGCCTCGTTGCCAAGCTTGATGCCGGCATCCTGGGTGGAGAGGTCATTCCTTTGAACTTCAAGAACGGTGGATTCGTATTTGAGTTCAACCCTGAACTCGAAAACATGTATGCAGGGGAGATTGAAGAGAAGGTCAATGCGGCCATCGATTCCTTCAAAGCTGCAAGTGGGACCATCAACTACACCAGTGTTGATTACTCCAAACTGTAAGCACATTGTTTCCCAGTCATGCAGGGATTACTCTGCATGACTGCTTTTTTTGATTATTTCCCACGGAGGCTTCCCCCATGGAACTCACACAGAAGAAAATAACCAACCTACGCGTGGAACACATCACCAAGCGCTTCCCTGGAGTCTTGGCAAGTGATGACATCACCTTGGAGATATCCGAGGGCCAGATCCTGGCGCTGGTTGGAGAGAACGGAGCGGGCAAGACGACCTTGATGAATATTCTCATGGGTCTCTACCAGCCCGATGAAGGGCGCATACTCATCAATGGTGAGGAAGTGCATTTCCGCTCCCCGAATGATGCCTTTGCAGCAGGTCTTGGCATGGTACACCAGCAGTATATGCTGGTTGCAAACATGACCGTCCTGGAGAATATTGCCCTTGGATACAAGGCAGCATGGTCACCACACAAGTTGGACCTTGAGATGGTGCGTGAGCGGATCAATGAAGTAGCAAAAAAATACGGGCTCGTAGTCGATCCCGATGCGTATATCTGGCAACTCTCCATTGGAGAGCAACAGCGGGTGGAACTGGTAAAGACACTCTGCCTGGGTGCACGGTTCCTGATCCTGGATGAGCCAACCAGTGCCCTCACCCCGCAGGAGACTGATGAATTGATTGCACTGCTCAAGAATATGAGCAGTGAACTTTCCATCATCTTCATCAGCCATAAGCTGCAGGAAGTAAAAGACCTCTCGGACAAGATCACCATCCTTCGTCATGGTGCGGTTGTCTTCGAGGGGAACACCCATGAACATTCCCCTTCCGACATTGCCGCCCTTATGACCGGGCATGAGGTTGACCTCCCCCTGAACGAGGAGCCCGCATGCGAGGGTGTACCTGTTTTGGATATCAAGAACCTCAATGTGAAGAGCGATCGTGGGTTCCTGGCACTTCAGGACCTGAACCTGACTATCTGCTCCGGTGAGATCGTCGGTCTTGCCGGTGTATCAGGAAATGGGCAGAGGGAATTGGCCGAAGCCATCAATGGACTGAGAAAAGTAGAAAGTGGGGAAATCCAGTTCTTCGGCGAGAATATTGCAAACAAGAGCCCTCATCACATCATAGAAGCTGGCATGGGCTATATCCCTGAGGAACGCAATACAGAAGGCATTGTCCCTTCCTTCTCGATGAAGGAGAACCTCATCCTCAAGGATTCAGGGCATGATGAGTTCAGCAAACATGCATTCCTTAAGAATAAGGCCATAGACAAGAATGCTGAGGACCTGCGTGTCAAGTTTGATATTCGCAGCCCCAACATCTCCGTTGCAGCCGGGTCGCTCTCTGGAGGGAACATCCAGAAAGTCATCCTTGCCCGAGAAATCTCAAGGAGACCAAAATTCCTGGTCGCCGTCTACCCCATCAGAGGCCTGGACCTCGGGGCAGCAGAGTTCATCCATAAGCAACTCTTGGAGATCAGGCGTGAAGGAGTCGGTATCCTCCTCATCAGTGAGGAACTGGATGAGATTCTCGACCTTTCAGACCGTGTGGCGGTAATCTTCAAGGGACGGATCCAGAAAGTCCTCCCCAGAAAGGACGCCAATCGTAGGAGTCTCGGTATTTTGATGGCAGGAGTGAAAGATGACCAAACAGTTTAGGGTACTTTACAAGGTTACCATCATCATTCTGGCCATTCTGGCTGCAATGTTGATCGGTTCGGTAATTCTATTGACCATCGGGGCTGATGTCTTCAAGACCTATATGGTCATTCTCTTCGAACCGTTGAAGACAACCCTCCAGCTTACCGAGGTTCTGATCAGGGCAATACCTCTCACGATCATAGCTTTGGGTATCTCGGTTGCATACCGTAGCGGCATCATCAACATCGGCGGGGAGGGGCAGATGGCTATGGGAATTCTCGGTACCACTGCCGTGGCACTTGCATTCCCTGAACTCCCAAAACCCATCCTTCTCCCGATGGCAATTTTGGCTGGAGCAATGGCAGGAGGGGTCTGGGGGTTCATCCCAGGTATCCTGAAGGCAAAACTGCAGGTCAGTGAGCTGCTCTCGACGGTAATGCTCAACTATATTGCCGCCCAGTTATACACTTTCATGCTCCGCGGACCATTCCTCGATCCAGCAGAGCTCACGATGGGTAGCGGAACTCCCCAGTCCATGAGACTGTCAGAGGGGATCTGGCTCGACCGATTCCTCAAGGGAACTCGGTTGCATACCGGCATCTTCTTCGCCCTATTGCTTGCCTTGCTCATCTACTTGCTCCTCTGGAAAACAAACTATGGGTATAAGATGCGAGCAGCTGGGGCGAGCGCCCAGGCAGCCAGGTACGGAGGTATCAGCGTTACCTGGTATCTGGTCATTGCCATGGTCATCAGTGGTGCTTTTGCCGGGATGGCGGGTGCCATCGAAATTGCAGGAGTACACCGCAGAGCAATTGAAGGTATTACCGGAGGGTATGGATTCAGCGGAATCGTTGTCGCCCTCTTTGGAGGATTGCATCCGGCTGGCATCATACCGGCATCATTTTTCTTTGGTCTTTTGATTGTCGGGGCTGACATGACCCAACGCATGGTCGGGGTACCAGCCAATATGGTCAATGTGCTGCAGGGTGTCATCATCCTGGTCATCGTTGCTACCAAGATGATCCTCGCCGACCCCTACCTGATGGAACGGGTCTGGCGTAAGTACCAAGGAATAGGCAAGAAACATGTGGAGGTGGAAGCATGAACTTTATCGTAAACATACTGAGTCTGGGCATCCCATTCTCCGTCGCCCTTCTCATCGCCAGCCTTGGGGAGATGTTCAACCAGAGAGCAGGTGTCTTCAACCTTGGCTGTGAAGGTATTATGGCAATGGGAGCATTCCTCGGGATGCTTGTACCCTACAGCATTGGGCAGGGTGGCCCGACCCCAGGCATGTACAATGTCCTGGGATTGGCCCTTGCAATGGTTGTGGGGGCGTTGTTTGGCATTTTCTTCGCCTTCGTTGTTGTCACATTCCGCGCACCACAAGGTATTGCCGGTATTGGTCTGCAGATGTTTGGGGTGGGAACCGCAGGCACACTGTTCAGGCACTTCATCGGTGGGACCCAATCAGTTCCTGGCATCGGTAATCTTCCCATTCCAGGGCTCTCCAAGATCCCATTTATCGGCCCAATTTTCTTCAGCCACAATGTCTTGGTGTATCTCGCTTTCCTCTTCGTTCCGCTTGCATGGTACATCCTGTTCAAGACACCTTGGGGACTCAGGGTACGTGCGGTTGGCACAAACCCACGTGCCGCTGACTCAATCGGTATCCAGGTCAACAGGGTTCGCTATCAGGCACTTGCTGTAGGGGGTGCCCTGGCAGGCCTGGCTGGGGCGTACCTCTCACTAGCCCAGGTGAAAATGTTCAGTGATGAGATCATTGCAGGACGCGGTTTCATAGCTGTTGCCTTGGTTTACTTCGGACACTGGCATCCGGTGAAGATCATGGGGGGGGCACTGCTGTTCAGCCTGGCACAAGCCTTGCAACTGGCCATCCAGGGTCAAGGCATCAACTTCCCCTACGAATTTGCGGTCATGCTGCCCTATGTGCTGGTCATCATCGTCCTCGCATTCAGCAGGGAGAGCCAGTTGCTTGGTCCTACATCACTCGGAAAGCCATTCAACCGAGAGAAGCGAATTTAGGATATCTGCACCAATGGTAGGAATGGGCGTTGCTCATTTCTACCTTGTTCAGATTATGTTTATTAATTAGCGGTAAATTACAACACCCCCTGCAACAGAAACATATCTACCGCAACAGGATATTGACTTAATACAGGTTCATTGCAATCATGAAGATGTATAGCATCACAGACCGATGTATCCTATTCTGGGTACTGACGCTAAGCGGCTAGCACCTGTTCCCAAAGAGACACGCGTACCAACAAAGTACGATGGAGAGCACAGCTATGTATGCATTCAGCGTAAATGGAAATCCAATCACCTACAACGGAGAAGACAAGAAACTTCTGCGCTTCCTCCGTGAAGACTTGAATTTGACCGGCACCAAGGATGGGTGTAGTGAAGGTGTCTGTGGCACCTGCACAGTCCTGATCGACGGAAAGAAGGTGAAATCCTGCACCATCCCCCTCTCAAGACTGGAGGGAAAATCTGTCACTACCATTGAAGGTCTTTCAGACAGGGAGGCAGAGGTCTATGCCTACTGCTTCGCCGAGGCTGGAGCGGTGCAGTGTGGGTACTGCACCCCCGGTATGATCATCAGCGCGAAAAGCCTGCTCGACACAAATCTTTCCCCTACCCGTGAAGAAGTGACTAATGCAATCAAGGGAAATATCTGTCGCTGCACGGGCTATAAGAAGATTGAGGAAGCTATCCTGATGAGCGCTGAATTCTTCCGCGAGAACCGTCCGGTCCCTACAACTGAAGAAGAACCAAGACTTGACAAGCGTTACCGCCGTGTTGATGCGGAACCGAAGGCGCTGGGCAAGGGGATGTATACCGATGACATCAGGATACCCGGCATGCTGCATGCCAAGGCTGTCCGTTCTGCGTTTCCTCGTGCAAAGGTCCTCTCCATTGATGATTCCAAAGCAAAGGAACATCCTGATTTTATTCGTATCATTACCAGTGCTGAAGTGCCTCACAACATCATCGGGCACATCAAACAGGACTGGCCGGTACTTATCCCTGTGGGCGAGATTACCCGTTACACAGGAGACGCCATCTGCCTGGTGGTCGGCAAGAGTCCTGAAACACTTGCAGAGCTTGCAAAACTGGTTGAAGTATCCTACGAAGTACTCACACCGGTTCTCGATATCTATGAAGCCCTTGAGCCGAACTCCCCCAAAGTCCATGAAGATGGGAATCTTCTCTCACTGGAACATATCCAACGCGGGGATGTAGAGAAAGCGTTTCGGGAGAGCCCCCATGTAATTACCCGAACCTATAAGACTCCCTATACAGAGCATGCCTTCATGGAACCGGAGTGTGCGGTAGGACTGCCTGAAGGCGAGGATGGGGTGCTTGTGCACACATCCAGCCAATCCATCTATGACGAACAGCATGAAATCTGCACAATGCTAAATCTTCCACCAGAGAAAGTGCGCTGCCACAGTATGCTGGTCGGAGGCGGTTTTGGCGGGAAGGAAGACATGAGTGTTCAGCACCATGCAGCCTTGGCTGCTTGGGTGATGAAGGCCCCTGTCAAGGTGAAACTTACTCGCCAGGAGAGCTTGGAAGTACATCCAAAGCGACATCCTATGGATATAGAGATTACCACCAGTTGCGATGATGAAGGCCATCTTACCGGTGTAAAGGCAATTATTATGGCCAATACAGGAGCGTATGCTTCCCTTGGGGGACCTGTGCTCCAGAGAGCATGCACCCACGCCTCCGGTCC
>JAIMZO010000100.1 GCA_020054965.1 Spirochaeta sp.
GCAAAGGATCAACATCTCGCGGGATGATTTCCATGGTGAATGGAATTACTGCATCTCCCCATCAGAGGTATTTGCATAGCTTATTTATGCACGGCTCCTAAGGTGAAAACGCTCCATTTCTGCTATGGATGGAGAGTTCGTTTTGCAGAATTCTTGTCCTCCTTTGATACTCTTTTACTGTGTTTATAAGACAAAATCATGCATGAAAAATCCCAGAAAATTTTGCTTGGAGCTATATGAGGTGTTAAAATCAGCAGAAGCACAAAACTGATGAATCCATGGTATTTATATGAAAATCTTGATGTTTGTATCAAAAATATATACAGATATGTGCTTATTATCACTATAAAGCTATTCTTTTTTTTGTGTGGATATGGCATTTTTAGGCCGGTGTGGTTGAATAATCGTTCCATACATGCAATGATTGGGGTATAACCTTATCCATAGGGAGAAAATATGAGTAAATATGAAACATTGCTAAAAGAAAAGATGAGTGAAGAGAGTTTCCAGAAGCTTGCAGCCTTGAAAAATGAAAAGGTGATGGACTTCGTAGGAACCTTCGCTGAGCACTGTGATCCCAAATCCATCTATGTATGTGATGACAGTGAAAAAGACACCCAGTACGTCAGAGAGCAGGCCCTCGCAAAGGGTGAGGAGTACACTCTGGCAAACTCCAAGCAGACCATCCACTGGGACGGTTACGGCGACCAGGCTCGCGACAAGAAGAACACCCGCTTCATGGTCTACAAGGAGAACATGGATAAGATGTCTTCCCTCAACTCCATCGAGTATGAAGAAGGTCTCAGTGAGATCATGGGTATTGCAAAGGGAATCATGAAGGGCAAGGACGCCGTTGTGCTGTTCTACTCAGAAGGTCCTACCCAGAGCCCGTTCACCATCCCCTGCGTGCAGTTCACCGATAGTTGGTATGTTGCTCACTCCGAGAACATCCTCTACCGCACTGCTTATGAGCACTTCCTCAACATGAAGGAAGACGAAAAGAATGAGTTCTTCCGTTTTATTCACTCTGCTGGTGAGCTTGATGAGAACAACTGCTCAAAGAACCTGCAGGACCGCAGAATCTACATGGACACCCAAAACAACATCGTATACTCCATGAACAACCAGTATGCTGGTAACTCCGTTGGTTTGAAGAAGCACTCCATGCGTCTTGCAATCAACAAGAGCGGCCAGGAAGGTTGGCTTTGTGAGCACATGTTTGTCATGGCTGCAGTAGACAAGAAGAAAGATCGCAAGACTTACTTCTGTGGTGCATACCCCTCTGCATGTGGTAAGACCTCCACTGCAATGATTCCCGGCGAGCAGATTGTTGGTGATGACATTGCATATTTCAGAAACATCAATGGCGAATTCCGCGCTGTTAACGTCGAGTTTGGTATGTTCGGTATCATCAAGGACGTCAATGAGCAGGATGACCCCGTTATTTTCAAGAACCTGATGATCAACCAGGAAGTTATCTTCTCCAACGTTCTTCGTGGCAAGGACAACAAGCCTTACTGGCTTGGTATGGGTGTTGATGCTCCAGATGAAGGCCGTAACCACTTTGGTGAATGGAAGAAGGGCGTGAAGGACGCAAATGGCAATGAAGTTGGCGTTGCTCATGGTAACGCACGTTACACCATGCGTCTTGACTACCTCGACAACATTGACAAGGCTGGCTTTGAAGCAAAGGACGGCGTCAAGGTTGAAGGTATTCTCTACGGTGGACGAGACAGTGACATTACCGTTCCTGTTGAAGAGTCCCCGAACTGGAAGGATGGTATCCTGATGAAGGCTGCTACCCTCGAGAGTGAGACCACCAGTGCAACCCTCGGCAAGGAAGGTGTACGTACCCCCAGCCCGATGGCAAACATGGACTTTGTCTCCTATCCTCTTGGCACCTACACCATGAACAACATCAAGTTCGGTGAGAGTGTGAAGGATGTTCCCAAGGTATTCAGCAACAACTACTTCATGCGTGATGAGAACGGTAAGTTCATGACCAGCAAGCTCGCCAAGAAGGTTTGGCTGCACTGGGCAGAAGGCCGTATCCATGGTGAATATGAGGCATTGGATACTCCTACCGGTAAGATCCCCCTCTATGAGGACCTAAAGGCACTCTTCAAGGAACACCTCGACGAGGATTTCTCCAAGGAGAAGTATGACTACCTCTTCACCTTCCGCTGCACCAAGTGGATTGAGAAGCTTGAGAGGACCAAGGCTTATTACAAGAAGATGGATCCGAATACTCCTCAGGAGATCTTCGATTACTGGGATGCAGCAATCGCAAAGATCAGCAAGGCCAAGGAGCAGTATGGTGATCTGATTCTTCCCGGCGCTTTCAAGGGCTAATCACTCGGTAGTTCGTGTTGAATATACCTAAATCATGGCACGTATGGAACTCCATGCGTGCCATATTTCTGCTATTCAGTCATGATCGATTCGATGATGGCCGATGCCAACGCTTCCCCTCTATCGAACCACTCAACTTCTACCTGCAGCATGACATTCTCCTTGGTGATCTTCACGATCATGGCACCATGGATAGCTTCCTCCCCATAGGGATAGTCATAGGTGTAGGTGATCACATAGAAGCCGTTCTCGTAGTCGATCTCATTCCTATGGACTTCGCGGTTCTTGAGACTGGTATTATTCTGAAGCTGTTGTTCTATGTCCCTTCTTGATTGGAGTAAATAGTTCTGTCTTGCGATAGTTGAAGAGAGAAGAGCCTTAAGCCCTTCTATGGCTGACATCTTGCAGTAGTATCCTTTTGATTGTAGCGTTTCCGTGGAAGTCTTGATGGTATGAACCTTCTTGCCTCCCTGCCCTGGAAGATAGACAGAACTGCTTCTCCAGTCAGGCTCATCTTCCCAGAGGAAGGTTTCTGATGAACCGAAGAGAGGGTAGGAGTACAAGGCAGCTGTTTCCTCTTCAATTGCTGGATTGTCTTGTATCTCCTTAGGTTTCAGAGAATCCATAAAGGAAATCCCTGAGGCAAGGAATTGCTCGAAGACTGGTTTCCAGATAGCCTGTTCATCTTTCGTGTATCTTGTGGTTATGGAGATAAGGGTATCTCCGGCATGGATGATGTACACCTCAGCGTGGATGCCTGTAAGTGTCTCATAGCCATACTTCCAGGCGAACATCCCGTCGATCTCAGTCGTAGTGAGGTCATACCATGTCCTCACTACCTCAGACCTCCTGATTGCATTCTCAAACACCTGTGAGGCTTCCAGGAGCTCTTCCTCACTGAATGCAAGTGTCTGGGAGCGGAATGTTGCATTGTCACGCTCCTGGCTCAGGCGTTCAGCTTTCAGGGTGATGGTGTTATACACAGAATCGGCCGGTTTTAATCTCTTGATGTTCAACCCCTTGGGTTGCAGCGTATAGGTATAGGTCCCTCCCGGCTGTGCCTGGAGGGAGAAGGCTGTTTTCAACTCTGTTACCTGCACCTCCATGGAATCGGGGACGGTGAAGGTAAAATGGCGCGTCGTGACAGCCTGTCCTGCAAAGAGTGCAGAACCGGCAATGAGGAGTAGCATGATGAGCAGTGTGGGGTGTTTGTGATTTTTCATACGCTTGAATCCTGTTCTCCTTATTTCTTAGGTGAACCTTTCTCTGCAAGCAGTACTGAGATACTTCTCGGTTATTCCCAGTATAGCACAAGGTTAACGACAATGGGTGTGATAGAATATGGCTATGAAGATGATTGCCTTTTCTCTGATGATATCCAGTCTGCTATTCAGTTCATGTGATGGTAAGCATACGGTACCAGTAAGCGAGGAAATGAGAGAAAAGGCGTATGAGATATCATTCCAATATATAGGGATGCAGTACGTGTGGGGAGGATCAAGCCACTACAGCGATGCTGAAGGTGGTGTCGACTGCTCAGGGTTGGTGATTGAGATATATGACGAGGTAGCAGAATACTTCTCTGTGCATCTGCCATTTAGTGATACCACTGCCAGTGCTTTGGCACAGCAGTACACGCTTCCTCTGCTTGAGCCCGAGAGGGGTGATCTTATCTTCATGGGCGAGGATGGGGTGGTAAGCCATGTGGCGCTCTGCCATGCAGTGACTGATGATGGTCTCGTATTCATTGATGCCTATTCAGTATCTCGAGAGGTGGAAATTCGGTCATACGTTATTGATGACCCAAAGATTATTGCTTTTGGGAGGATGCTGGTCATTAGTGATTAGCGATGATCAATCCTCAGTCCATGGTTCCTTGTTGTGAATCTCATCAATGATGAAACGCACTCCTTGGTTATCAGGGGGATTGCGACGCAATACCTTGCATGCAAGTTCTTCTGCTTCTGCAAACCGACCCAATCTCCAGAGCAATATACAGTAGCCTTGTAATGCTCTTAGGTAGGGGCGGTTTTCCAGACATGACCAGAGCGTTATACCGTCAAAATCGGGGGGTAAATTCTTCTCTGCAATAGCAATGGCAGCACGATAACAGTTCTCTGCATTTCTATAGAAAAACTTGCTGGAAACATAGGGATTTGCGATGTGTGCCAAGGCATCGATACATTGGGGGAACTCCTCCCAGAGTTTGGTTAGGATGTCATACCGTCTCGATGGGTCTATGCTGTCTGCAGCTTCAAAGACAGGGTCGCTGTCACGACCATAAAAACCGTATCCTGTGTAATCATGAAACTCGATGGAAGGTCTCTTTCCGCCTTTCAGACATGCACCTAGAAGGCCCTTCAGTTCGCTCCTCTCATAGTACTCAGTGGTGGAGTGGCTCTCGCCCTCATCATAGTCATGACCTTCAATCTCGAGGGAATCGAGGGAGAATGCATTGCTCTGCACTTCTCCACTGATGTAGGTAGTCTGGTTGAACTGCCACCGTTTTGATTCAAGGAATACCACTGTGTCAAGTATTGCTACCTTATAAGCTCTTGTCTTGACAGAAACAATTTCCTTGGTATCAAGGTCTCTTGCCCGAAACCCTGGTGAAAGGATTTTAAGTACGAGTAAATTACGGGTGGTTGTGTCCATACAGTTCTCCTTCTCTTGGTGATTGCCATAAAAGGTTGGTTTTCAATGACAACCAACTTTTAAAATGGTAGACTTTTCCCATGCATAACACAACCTCAGATACACCAATATATAGGAATTGGGTTTCCCTCAAACTGGTCATCGTTCCTGGAATTTTGGCATTGGGTACTGCCGTCCTTACTGCCTTCTATTCCTGGATCATGATATTCCCGGTAATTTTTCTTTTGATGATGCTTTATTTTGTCTATGCAAGGCATCTGTTTTCCCCACAGGGGAAAAATATGCAGGCAGAACTTCATTCCATGCTCATCGAGGAGATTGACTGGGATGGCAAAGGTAAGGCTCTTGATATCGGTTGCGGAAATGGAGCCTTGGCTATTCGCCTGGCAAAGAAGTATCCAGAGGCGCATGTTACAGGAATCGAGTATAGAAGGTTCTCTGAGACTCTCTGCAAACAAAATGCAAAGATTGAAGGGGTCTCTGAAAGAGTCTCCTTCAAGGAAGGAAGTATTGTAGAACTGCCCTTTGAGGACGATGAGTTCGATCTGGTGGTGAGCAACCTTACATTCCATGAAGTGATGGAACTGAGGGATAGGAGAGAACTCATGGAGGAAGCCTTCCGTGTTCTCAGGCATGGGGGAGTATTTGTATTCCAGGACCTGTTCCTGACCAAGAAGATGTTCGGCAATCTTGATCCCATGCTGAAAAAGCTCTCCAGTTGGGGTGCGAAATCAGTGGAATTCATCAATCTTGGTGAGTCGGAGAGGATCCCGAGTATCCTCAGGACTCCTTTCATGGTAGGGACGATTGGTATCATCAAGGGGAGAGTGTAAGCAAAAACCCCGTATTCTATCATACTAGCCGCATATGTATAGAATTTTGTTGACAACCACCTATGTCATAGGTCATCTTTAATACATTCGTATTAATACATTAGTAAGGATGTGTGTAATGAAAATAGAATGGCTACTGTAAGGACCGGAGAGGAACTCTAGTCTTTACAGCTGGAGGTTCGATGATATTCTTAGGCTCTGTTTTCGAAGAATGTTGGTAAATACATTGAAGAATCGAATTACATGGTATAAACTGAATATATGTTAAGTAAAAAACAAGAATCCAGCACGCTTGAGGCAATGGCAGAAATGCTCAGGAATCTTACACAAGAGGATTTCCAACTGGTCATGGAACTTGTTGAGCAATTGCCAGCACCCCTCAACGAGGACCCACAGATCGATGGG
>JAIMZO010000101.1 GCA_020054965.1 Spirochaeta sp.
CCCATTTCCTTCCATGCATCACTGAGAATGACAATCCAGGGAAAGGCATCAGTATTGGTCAGGAAATCAATGGGTTTGCCACCAAAAAGCTTGATCACATCATTGACAACTCCGTCTCCTGGCGCCAATAGGGCAAGCAAGATACCGTACATGATGACCCATGAGAGAAAGTGTGGGAGATAGGCAAGTGTTTGCACTGTTTTTCGAAGAAGTGGGCGGTTGCTCTCATAGATGGCAATTGCCAGGATGATTGCAAGGGGAAGACTGAACACCAACTTCCCAAGACTGTACATCAGGGTGTTTCTGAGCAACTCAACAAAATAATAGGAGTTGATGAAGGTTCTGAAATGCTCAAATCCAATCCATTGACTACCCAGCACCCCGTCCAAGGCCATATAATCCTTGAAGGCAATCTGCCCGTTGAATATCGGGACATACTTAAAGATAATGTAGTAGATTAAAGGTATTGCAAGCAAAGCATAGACTGATTTATGCCGCTTGATATCACGTAGCAACTGCTGTTTTGCCGTTCTTTCTGCCATTTGCAACCTCACACCCTCAGCATAGGGGCAAGATGGCAAGATTATGCAGGTCGTCTCTTGTACTTTACCGACCTTTTTATATAGGTTTTTATGATCTCAGCTCAACTGAATGCAGGGGTACTGCATTAGAATACGGTCAGCGAAGCCGTTTCCTCATATTCCAATACTGCAGGCCAAAATGTATGAAAATCACGATATATACAAAGAAGAGTCCGCTAAATAGCCCATAGAAGAATTGATCTGCACTTCTCTCCCCACTGCCATGTATAACAGCGAAACGAACCCCCTCTGTCAAGAATAATCCACCTCAATGTTGTGCCCGAATCTTTCCTGGAGCACATCCCTTGATCTTCTTGAACACCCTGCAGAAATACGCTTGGTCCTGGAATCCACTCTGGCTTGCCACTTCGTTTATCGAGAGAGAACTTTCCCGTAGCAACTGGGTGGCAAGGAATACCCGTTGCCGGTTCAGGTAATCCCATGGGCTGATACCCAACTCCTTGCGAAAAATTCTCGTCAGGTAGTCTTCACTGACATTCACTGATTCAGCAAGTTGCCAACGTGAGATCTGCTGGGAAGCATGCCTACCCAAATAGACCACAGCTCGCTTGACCAAGGCACCGGTGAGAGGAGGAAGCATCTCATTGGTTTCCAACAGCTCAAGCAACCGCTGCCCAAACTCACTGCTTTCAAGTACACACTGGTGGGCGATAAGGAGACGGGGAACAAGGGAGAGCTCCTCCGCCGCCTCCTTCTCCCAAAACTCACGAATCACCACAATCGGAGCATCCGAGGATTTTCGAATATTCCGGTAAAGAACAGGATCAACGAGTGAGGCAAGTATCATTTTTACCGGCTGGTTGGCTACCACATCCAACACCTCATCTGGTTCACTGTGAACAATGAACTCCTCATCCAAGGCAAGGGCCTTGCAAGAATCCTCGGGAAGTCCCTTGATCGCAACCAAAACACCATCAGAAAGATGATGGGAAGTTCTCATCAGGGATGAATAGAGATTTTGCTGGCCTTCAGGAGCGTGGAGACAGATCATGGGAGCTAGGGAGAGGGTGCTATGCCCTGCAATCGCTGAACGCAGGAGACGGAACTCCCTTCCTTGATTATCCGCATCCCAACCAATAATACCTCCTGCAATCTTGGAGAGCTCGTGCTTCTGCAGGGTGCCCACAGGGATTACTTCACAGGAAGCAAAGGAAGTACGCAACACCTCAGGTATCGGCTCATTCTCATCAGCAACAATATAGAACAAGGTATCATGGGAAGGGGGGCTGCTCTCACCCGTCAAGCTTGGCAGGGGTAGCTGCACAACTACTGCATTATCTATCAGGGAGAATGATCCATGGCTCATCAGGATAATTCTTTGAGCCAAGGAGAGACTTGGTTCCTGACTTCCCATTGAAGCCTTCCAAGAAACTGAAGAGGAAGCAAAACGGAAACGGAGGCCATCCTTCGACAAAGTGGATTCCAACCCCATTTCTCCTCCCTCCCTTGTAATGTATTCGCAAATGATAGTCAGACTTTGGATCAACCGCTTTGCATCAACGCACAGAGCCGGCATCTCCCTCGGTCCTTCATAGGCAAGAGGAAAGGAGGTGAGTAGCGGTGTTATAAGGGTCATAGGATTGCAGACCTTGTTCTCCAACTCAAGATTGCCGGAGTGAGAGAGGGAAAGGTCCAGAAGATGCATGGCAGAACGAATCTGTTCCTCTATCTGCTTCCCCATCTCTCCTTCAACCTGCTTTGCAATGGAGAGAATTGTCTCAAGAGGAGTCTTGAGTCCTTCCCCAACATTGGCAAAGAACTCACTTCTCGACCGCTGTGCCCTCTCTGCATCTTCCCTTGCACGGTTGGCGGCATCGAGGAGGAATGCTCCCTTGATAGCTGAACTCAAAGCGGTTCGTAGCTCTTCCATGACACTTCCGCTGAACAACGATGTTCTCAGGATGAGATACCCCAGTGGCTGGTTGTCCATGAACAAAGGTTCAACCACATGTACACCCTGCCCAAGATGATCCAGCAGTCCTTGTGGCAATAAGAGGTGTTTGGGAAATGATTGCCTCCTTTCCATGACCAGGGAATCGGCATACCCACCGATAAAGGTATTGGTCGTCTCATCACCATACAAAACCAGATATCCCGCATCAAGACCAAGGGATCCAAGGTGTTTTGCCAAGAGGGATGGTATGGTTGAAAGCGTTCTCACACCCAAGAGGTCACACTTGAGCATATTGAGGATGCTTGCCTGCAAAGCTTGTTGGTAGGCATGTTCATGTGCAACCAGATCCCGCTGACGGAGAAAGAGGTCCCTGATCGGACCTGCACAGAGAGTCTTGAAGGAGAGGGTTGCGAAAAAGGTACAGTACCAATGCAGGGCTTCACTCAGAAGGCTGGGATCCCCTCCCCTGTCAAGGAAACGGTAGGATAGATGTCCGAGCAAGGAGAGCACCTCCTTCTCATGGTGCAAGGAGGCTTCCTTAAGCAGAAGGCCAATCCTCTCTTGCTCCTCCTCATTCGCTTCGAACACCTGGATCAACCAAGCCTTGAAAAGTTCCTGGCTCCCGATTACGCACCGAGCCTGTTGTTCACTTCCCAGGGAGTAGGTACACCCACAACTCTGCCGAATGATCGGCTGTGAGGGAAGAAGCAAGTCAAAGCAAGAAGGCTCCTCCTGTGAAAGCATATCGCTGAGCAGGTTCCAGGACATCCTTGCCAACTCATTAACCGGCATCCTCGCAGTGGTGCAGGGAACCTTCAGGAGGTGACTTTCCCTGCTGTCATTATATCCCACGATACGCAGGTCCTCAGGAATTGAGATTCCGAGGTTCTCCAAGTATTTTCCTGCATCAAACATCATCAGATCGCTGGCACAAACCAACGTATCGAAATCCTGTCCAGGAACGAGTTTTCTCTCCTCCAATAACTGAACAATTGCCTTCCTTCCTTCAGACCAGGAGAAAGGATCACTGACCAAGCGGGGATCAAAGAGCAGACTGGTTTGGTCGAGCGTATCGCAATAGGCCCGGTAGCGGTCTTCGGCAGAATAGTGATTCTCCGGTCCCCGGAGAAAGGCAATCTTCCTTGCACGGTGTTCACGGATACAGTGCAGCATGACACTCTGAACCCCAGAATAGGCATCAAAAGAGATTCCGGGGCAGCCTTCCTTCTTCATCCCGATGCAGACACAGTCCAGACCGTCAAGGTTATCCAGGAAGGCATGGACCTCTGAGACACTGACAGCCCCACCCAAGGCTGAAGCCCAGGTGATCACACCATCAAGGTTATCGGTATTCACCAGAGAATAGATGGCATTACGCAGGTACTCCTGGTTCTCCTGATACTCAAGTCTTCCTCCAGGGAATACAAACAGGGAAATGCCGGAACGTTGGCAGTGGCTTGCAATCTGCGACCAGAGCCCGTTGGAAGCTCCGGTATGGATAGAGGCCAACACCAATCCCACCCGCCTTGTCACGTGTGCACCCACAGCAACCTCCTCATAAACGTTATCACTATACCACAGGTTTTTTCACCTTGACAGTCCAGCAAGGAGAAGGCTATCATTCGGAACAATGTTTCATTTTCAAAAAGTCGAGGCAAGGCTCAAGGGCCTGAACTATCATCTGGAGCGGTTCATGCCAATCCTCACTCCCAGCGGTGTTGTCATGGGACTCCTCCTTGGTTCACGTGTCTCCTGGATGACCCCATCGGTACCCTACCTGTTTGGTCTTATTACCTTTATTGGTGGCCTGGGTATCAGTTCAAATGCCTTCTTTGGGGTCATCAAGAAACCAAAAGCCATTCTCTTCTTCATCCTTGGAGCAAATATCATCATGCCCTTGGTGGCTTGGGCGCTGGCAAACCTGCTGTTCCCCGGACATCCTGCAATTATCACAGGATTCATTCTTCTGATGGCCATCCCCACTGCAATCACCGGATATATCTGGGCAAACATTTATAGGGGAAATGGGGCACTCTCCCTGACCTTGATCATTGTCTCCACCCTCCTTGCCCCTTTTCTTACCCCCTACACAGTCGCACTCCTTGCCCAGACCAACGTACAGATCGACACCAAGGGAATGATGGTTTCCCTGCTTATCATGGTTGTCATCCCCTCCATCGTCGGCATTCTCATCAACAATGCCACAGGCGGGAAGGTCAACGACCACGTGGGGCCAAACCTGAAGCCATTCTCCAAGATCGGTCTCTTCTTCATCATTGTCATCAACACCAGCAACGTAGCTGAACGCCTTATCGCTGATGCTTCCTGGATCTACCTACCTATCGCTCTTGCCTGTGCATTGCTTGCAATCATCGGATATCCGATTGCTCACTATTTAGGAAAAATTGCCGGTATTGCCTTGGAAGATCGAAAGAGTGTCACCTTCGCCGTCTCCATGAGGAATATCAGCTCAGCCTTGGTTCTTGCCATTGCTTACTTCCCCCCTGAGACTGCACTACCTGTCATTTTTGGAATCGTCTTCCAGCAAACCATCTGTGCCTTCATGGCACATACCCTTTATGGAAGAAAGAAAATAACGTAACATACTGAATAGATGACAAGGAGATACATTTATGCAATCGATTACTGAAACTCATAAGACAGTTGCTCGAAAAGAGAAAATCCTCCAGTTCGGTGAAGGGAATTTTCTCCGTGCTTTTGTTGACTGGATGATCGATATCCTCAATGAAAAGACTGACTTTGACGGCAATGTGGTCATCGTCCAACCACTCGAGAGAGGGTTGAGCGATATGATCAATGACCAGAAAGGTCTCTACACCACTGTCCTTAGGGGTGTTCAGGGAGGAAAGAACGTTGAGGAGTTCCGTATCATTAACAGTGTCAGCCGATGTCTGAATCCATATAAGAAAGATGACTATGAAGCATACATGAAGCTTGCAGAAAGCGAAGACCTAAGGTTCATTGTCTCCAACACCACTGAGGCAGGCATTGCCTACAGCGAAGGAAACAGCCTTCAGGACACTCCCCAAGCTGCCTTCCCCGCAAAAGTCTGTGCGTTTCTCTACAAGCGTTACAAAGCTTTTGATGGCGCACAAGACAAGGGGATTATTGTCATCCCAGTTGAGCTTATCGACAAGAACGGTGACAACCTGAAGCGAATCGTGTTGCAATATGCAAAGGAGTGGAATCTGGAAGCAGGGTTTACCACCTGGCTTGATGAAGCATGTGATTTCTGCAACTCACTTGTTGACCGCATTGTTCCTGGATATCCCCGCGCTGAGGCAGCACAGCTGTGTGAAAAAATTGGGTATCAGGACAATCTCCTTGATGCCGCGGAGATTTTCCATCTCTGGGTCATTGAATGTCACAAGGAGTTCCATGAAGATGAACTTCCCTTCAACAAGGCTGGTTTGAACGTCATCTGGACCGACGACATGAGTTTTTATCGAACCCGGAAGGTCCGGATTCTCAATGGTGCACATACCATGAGTGTACTTGCCGCATATCAGGCAGGGCATAACACCGTCCAGGATTGTATCGCAGACAAAAACCTGTTGTACCCATTCATGCATGGAGGAATCTTTGAAGAGATCATCCCTT
>JAIMZO010000102.1 GCA_020054965.1 Spirochaeta sp.
CTCACCTTCAACGGCCTTGTACTGCTTTCCGAGAATCTCTACAAGTGCGTACATGTCGATATTCATCCTTCAATTTAATTTGTCTTGTCCCTTATACCAAAAATGGGAATCTATTGCAACAACCTTTTTGAGCTAATTGATTGAAAAACAAAGAAAAAGGCATTGAAAACTTACCGACCGTTCGGTTATTATTGAGTATGCATACAACCACAACGAAGCAACAACTTATTCTTTCTTTATTGGATTTGGGTTCTCAGCAAGGACTTGAGGCGGTCTCACTCAGTGTGCTTGCAAAGCAAAACAACATCAGCAAGGCTGCAATCTTCCACCATTTCCGGAGCAGGGAGGCATTGATTGCAGAGCTTTTCTCCTACTGCAATACGCTTGCCTACAAACAAAAGGGATCCATCAGCCTGGAAGGCAGTGCAAATGAGGTACTGGGCAGGGCAATGGCTCACTGGCACCATTTGTATGAGGATGAGGTCATGCGCTCCTTCTACCGGATTATCGAAAGTGAGGCCCTGACCCACAGGGAAGCCGCCAGCATCAAACGGACTCTGGACGAGATGCTCATAGGCCAGAGCAGTATTCTCCTGGAGAGCCTGAGCAATAGCGGCAGGTTGGATATAGAGGATCTGGATCTTGCAATCCAGAGCTTCAGCAGCGTCGTCCAGCGTTTCCTCTACAGGATACTCCTGGACGACGATCCTGACATAGAGTGGGAAGAGGAACGGTTCATCAACCGTTTCTGCTCACTCTATAGTAAGTAGGTAAACCCCTTACATCGAAGCGAGGAAGGGAACACCAATCAAGCTGAAGGCATTCTTGATCACCTGCAAGACCATGCTCACCAGTTCGATACGGGAACGGACCAGGGAGCGGGAAGCAGCCTTCAGGACCGGATTGTCATGATACCATCGGCTGAACAACTTTGAGATATCATAGAGATAGCTGCAAACAACCGAGGGATCATATGCACTGCCCGCCCTCTCAACGACCTCCTGAAAGCGTGCAAGCTGTTTGATAAGTTCCCGCTCATCGGGGAGGGTCAGCAAGCTGCTGTCGAATGGCATCGCATGGCAATCGGCAAACGCTTCATCCTGATACTTCCTGAGCATGCTTGAGATTCGCGCACCCATGTACTGGAGGTAGGGTCCGGTATTCCCGTTGAAAGAGATAGATTCAGCAGGATTGAAGATCATATCCTTGGTCGGGGAGACTTGCAGCAAGTAGTAGTTCAGTGCACCGAGTGCGATGGCACTACTTGTCTTCTCTACATCATCAACAAGGTCTTCACGCTCTTTCTCACGGATCTCGCTACGAGCAAGGGAAGTGAGGGTATCAACCAACTCATCGGCATCAACAACGGTTCCTTCCCGGCTTTTCATCTTTCCATCAGGCAGGTTCACCATGCCGTAGGAGAGGTGATGGAGATCATCAGCCCAGGAGTACCCCAACAACTGCAACACATAGAAGAGCACCATGAAGTGATACCTCTGCTCACTGGCAACCACATAGATCAAGGAGTCGAACGGCCAGTCCTTGTGTCTCATGATGGCTGTACCCACATCCTGGGTCATGTACAAGCTGGTTCCATCCTTGCGCAGGAGCACCTTCTTGTCCAGCTTGATCGGCTCCAGGTCAACCCATACCGATCCATCCTCCTCACGATAGAAGACACCCTTCTCAAGGCCTTTGAGGATCTCGTCCTTCCCATACTTGTATGTCTCAGACTCATAGTAATAGGCATCAAAACTGATTCCCATCTTCTCATAGCTTTCAGAGAGCCCCTTGAGTGTCCATCCGTTCATCTTCTCCCAAAGTGCCATCACCTCAGGGTCCCCGCTCTCCCACTTCTGCAACATCTCCTGGGCTTGTCCCTCAGCGGAGGGATCCTCTTTTGCCCAAGAAGCAAACTTGACATAGTACTTACCAACAAGATGGTCTCCCTTGATACCGCTGGATTCGGGAGTCTCACCACCTCCAAACTTCTGGTAGGCAAGCATTGACTTGCAAATATGCACCCCGCGGTTATTGATGAGGTTCACCTTACGAACCTCAGCACCATTGGCCTTCAGGATGGCGGCAACACTCTCCCCCAGGCTGTCATTGCGCATATGGCCCAGATGGAGAGGCTTGTTGGTATTGGGACAGCTGAACTCAATGGTAATCCTCTTGCCCTTGAGTGATTCACTGCACCCATAGCGATCCTTCTCCTGTGCAATACGCTCTGAAAGAGCAGTTGCAACAGAACACATGTCGATGCGGACATTCAAGTAAGGTCCACTCAAGAGAATCTCACCAGAGGGACGATCATCAAGCCGTTCAATACGTGCCTTGAGTTCAGATGCAAGCCTGGGGGGAGCTGTCCTCAGGACCTTTGCATAGGCAAAGAGCGGGAAAGCAAGATCACCAAGCTCAGGCTTCGGAGGACTCTGCACTGCCAATGCTGGCAATTCAGGGGCATCGCCCAACATCTCAACAGCATAGATGTGCAACTGCTGCTCAATAAGATTCTTCCAAGTTTCACGTACCGCTTCTAGCATTATTCCATTCCTCTGTTTGTAGCTAATGACTATACAACAAACCAAAGTCAGACTTCAAGGTGGATGCTGACTTCCCCGCTGGAGAGAACCTTTCTCTCCCCATGCTCATTCTCAACCACCAGGCGGGCTTCATCATCGATTGCAATGGCTCTGGCCATATACTCCTCGGATCCTGCATGCACGCGCACCTCATGGCCTATCACCAAGGATCTATCGCGGTATGCAGAGAGGAAGGGGCGGTCAGCCAAGGCATCCAAGGAATCCTCCAGCTTATCTACCATGCTCGCGACAAGCGCATCCACAGAGAATCCAGCGGGAAGGGAATCCTCTCCATCATAGAGCGAAGTGGCAATTGTCTTGAGTGAATCCTCGAATGCTTCCCGTTTGGTGAACAGGTTAAGGCCGATACCAACCACCACTGCAGTGAGTCGTCCACTCTCCACTCCCAGCACCCCTTCAGTAAGGATGCCGCAGACTTTTCGGTTCTGATAGAACAGATCATTGACCCATTTGATCTGGCAGTACTTCCCACACTTCTCCTCAATGGCCTCACTGACTGCCACCGCAGCTGCACTGGTAATCAGCGATGCATCGGATAATGGAAATACAGCAGGGAAAAGCAGGCTGAGATAGAGACCTCCCTGAGGACTGTAGAAGCTCCTTGAGAGTCGTCCCCTCCCCTCGCTCTGATGACAGGCCAGGACGAGGGCTTTCCCGGATTTCAATGTTTTTGCATATCGATTGGTTGAGTCAATTGAATCGAATAGATGGAGCTCCCAGGAAGGAAGGAGGGTCTGCAGACGTTCCTTGGAATATAAAAGGGTGGAAGTGAGCAAGCGATACCCTCGATTGGGAATTCCCTCGATGACATGACCTTGGTTACGTAAGGTTTCCATGGCCTTCCAGACAGCGGTTCGGCTTACACCCATCTCACCGGCAAGCTGTTGACCACTCTGGTGGCGATCCCGATTGGAAGAAAGAATTTGCAGCAATGTTTGGGCATGATTCATGCGACCGATGGTAGTGTGCACTTCTTCAATTGTCAACCAGTTTGCTGTTTACAATTAAAAATGTGTTGTGCTACGCTCCCCCCATGCAACAAAAACGATTATTGCTTACCTCTCTCTTCAGTGCCTTGATCATCGTTGGTGCCTATCTCAGGTTCCCTCTCCCTCCTGTCCCCATCACCCTGCAGACACTGTTTGTCCTGCTCGCGGGATTTCTCGGCGGGCCGGCTGTGGGGATGGGCAGCACGGCAATTTACCTGCTGCTGGGAGCAATCGGTTTACCGGTTTTCAGTAGTGGCGGCGGCTTGGGAATCCTCCTGGGCCCCACTGGGGGATTCCTCTTCGGCTTGCTTCCTGCCTCCTTTCTTGCAGGTCTAGCCGGCAACTACCGCAGGAAGGACGAGTACCCAGGAAGATTCAGAATGTTGTGCATTCTCCTTGGCCTTGGGGCCGCACTGGTCATCTATCTTGCAGGAGTCCCCTATTTGAAGGTTGTGGGGAATCTCTCCTGGAAGGTAGCACTGCAGGCAGGTATGCTTCCTTTCATTCTTGGCGACCTACTGAAATTGGCCATAGCCACCCATCTGGCGGGCACGTTACATGCAAGGATTGCACAGTTCCTAGGCTAGGTGCTTGCATAAAAGCCTGCAAGAACCGTATGGTAGCCGTATGAAACCGTGCAAAGACCAACAATTTGATGCTTCATCCTATGTGGATGCATTCTACGGGACCTTCGACCGTGTTGCAGGAAATGCCAATTTCCATGGTTTGAAACCACTGCCTCAGATGCTCTCCATTGGGGAAATCTCCAATGAATTCCTTGAACTGATGTTCCCTGGCCGTTGTGGGCGTGACCGTGCTGAACTGGGACTGCAAGAAATCCTGAGCGCACAGATGCAAGAAGTTTGTACGCAGCTGAAAACCCAGGTATTTCTCGCATGCCGGTACGACGACCCTTCACTTGATGAGTGTGAGGCACAGGAGAAAGCCGATAGTACGGTCAGGAAGCTATGTAAACTCTTGCCCCAACTCCGCATACAGCTGAAGATGGATGCCAAGGCAGCGTTCGATGGGGACCCAGCAGCAAGGAATATCAGGGAGGTCATCCTCTCCTATCCCTGCATCAAGACGCTTACCATCCACCGTATTGCACATGAATTGTTCAAGATGGGTGTTCCCCTGATCCCTCGCATGTTCAATGAGTCTGCACACAAGGAGACCGGTATCGATATCCACCCCGGGGCAGAGATAGGAAATTCATTCTTCATCGACCACGGAACTGGTGTGGTTATCGGGGAGACCACGGTTATCGGAAACAATGTAAAGCTCTACCAAGGGGTCACCCTCGGTGCATTGAGCTTTCCAAAAGATGCTTGCGGAAGCTTGATCAGGGGGGCAAAAAGGCACCCCTCGATTGAAGACAATGTAACCATCTATTCCAACGCGACTATCCTTGGCGATATCACCATCGGGAAAAATGCAGTAATAGGCTCCAACGTATGGATCAAGGAATCGGTTGCTCCCAATACCATGGTCACCATCCAGGAACCCAAGATAACGGTGAGGGAACTGAGAAGTCGTACTAACTGAAGGAGCGCATATCCAAACATTCATTGAGCAGGGATAGGCGTAGATGGTCCACCCACTCCCCATCCCTGTATAGATAGCCCTTCGCCATTCCTTCCGCTTGGAATCCCAAGTGCTCAGCAAACGCAAGACTTGCACTATTGTTCTGTTGGATATGGGCCTCGATGCGATGCAAACCAAGCTGTCCAAACGCATAGTCGATAATTCCCTTCACTGCCTCTGTGCCATAGCCCTGACGCAACTTATCACCATCCACACTATAGCTGAGCTTTCCTGACCGAAAAGGTCCCCATACCAATTGGTTCAGGCTCACCAAGGCAATCACATGCTTTCTTTTATCCTTCTCGAAAAACAACAAGGGAAGCATCCTGTGCTCCTCATAGAGTGTGAACTGACGGTCCGCTACATCCTGGAACGAACCCAAGGTGTAGTAACTCTCCTTCTGCGCAATTGAGTAGGGACGAAACAATTCCCGGTTCCGCTTCTCATATGCCAGGTACGGTCCAGCAAGCGACCTGGAAATGATATATGCGTCAAGGCGTTCAGTTGCGAATAGCTGTTTCATAGGAGATAAACTCCATCTTCCCTATTTTGGGCAGCTTGTCACTGAAGCGTCCCTTCACCAACATTCCTTCCCTTGCGAAAGGAGGCGCATCAGTTACTGTTACTTCCAGATAGTTCCCGCTCAACCCATACCAGTGCCCCCCCTTCCTGTTTTGGAGGATCACCTCACTCTCCTTTCCCAGTTGTCTCTCTTTATACGCATCGTGCAACTGCTTTGAGAGTTCCCGGAGTTCAAGGGCCCGTTCATCGCGTATTTTCTCAGGCACGCGATGTTTTGCATGATAGAGCGGGGTATCGGGTCTGGGTGAGAATGGGAACACATGCAACATGGAGAAGCCCTGGCTGAGTATGAATTGCTTGGTTTCCTGGAAATCCTCTTCACTTTCCCCGGGGAGGCCGGTAATGATATCCGCTGCCAGGAAGGGGTCATCCTTCGCATGTTTGA
>JAIMZO010000103.1 GCA_020054965.1 Spirochaeta sp.
GACTGGACGGGAATGCCAAGATGGGCAAGAGCATGGGCAATGCTATCTATCTCTCTGATACTCCAGAAGCAGTATGGGAGCGGGTACGTAATGCAGTTACCGATCCCGCACGTGTTACGATTAACATTCCCGGTACTCCCGAGATCTGCAATGTGTACAAGTACCATTGCGTGTTCAATGAGGCAGAAAAGGACAACATTGCTGAGCTGTGTAGAACCGCGCAGATTGGATGCGTAGCCTGTAAGAAACGTCTGAATGCAGCGCTCAATGCGATGTTGGATCCCATCCGTGAAAAGCGTGACTACTATGAAGCCCATCGGGGAGAGGTGAGAGACCTCATCATCGAAGGAACTCGAAAGGCTAATGTCATCGGAAATGAGAACATCCATGCCATCAAGGAAAAGATGCACGTTCTGATCTGAGAACAGTGAGAATAGTGCAAGGGGAAGCCACCGAATGACAATCAATCAAACCAGGTAAACCCGTTCTCCTTTGCCAAGCTTTCGGCAAAGCGGGGCAGGGTTCTGATCGGATAAACCTCAACAGGCAGGTTTTCCTTGAGCATCGGTTCCACGATACGCCAAGACTCGGTAATTTCCTGCATGGTGGGGAAAAGGCTTTTGTCTCCCTGAAGAATCTTCTCCACAATCTGCTCATATGCTTCTGGGGTGTTTGCTCCGAATGTCTCACTCTGATTGAACCGGAAACGGACCGGTTTTGACTTCCAACTGGTATTGGGCATCTTCAGATTCATGCTGATATCGATGGTTAACTCCGGATGTATGGTGATGATCACAGCATTCTCCGCAATGGAATCATCATGCATGACCTGCTTGGTGGCGTTCTTGAACTTGATGTAGATCAAGCTCTTTGCCTCTCTCTGCATCTTCCCTGTTCGTACATAGATGGGAATACCGGTAAAATAGTAGGTGTTCACAAACAACTTGAATGCAGCATACGTGGGGGTATGTACCACATGGCCACTGCCGGACCCCAGTGATTCATATCGTCCCATATGGAATTCCTGGATAGGGGATATTGCCCTGAGAACTTTCTCTTTTTCTACGGCGATATCCTTAGGATTCAGACTTGCAGGTTCGCTCATCGTCAAGTAGGTGATGATTTGCATGATATGATTCTGGATAGTATCACGTACTACACCGATCTTCTCATAGAATCCTAAGCGCTGGTCCACTCCATGGGTCTCGTCAAAAATAATCTCAATGGACTCAATGGTCCTGTTGTCCCAGATTCTTCTGATTATGTCATTATGGAAACGCATCAGAAGCAGGTTTTGCATGAACTCCTTACCCAGATAGTGGTCGATACGAAAAATTTCCTCATCAGTGAAGGCTTTCTCCAGGATATCGTTGTAACGCTGGGCACTCTCAAGGTCGAATCCAAATGGTTTTTCAACAACAATCTTCTTTGTCAGGGAACAGATGCAATCCAGCTGGTTGTCCACCTGTTGGATCTGCTCGATGGCAATCTCATAAAGGGAAGGCTGCAATGCAAGATAGTAAATGAATTCCACTTCGTCGCATTCCCCGCACATGGATTTCAAACGAGCGGTAAGTATGGCAACAGCATTCGTGTCGCTCATATCGTAGTACAGGTAATCAAGGTGGTCAGTGAAGGAGGATGGAGCATCTTTCCTGATGATCGCAGAGAGGAACTCGTCCCTGGTGGTGAACCGTCTTCCGAGGGCAAGTACTTCAAAAGCATCGCCCTTTTCCATGAGATGCTCATAGGCAGGATACAGTTTCTTCAGTGCAAGATCTCCCGTGCCGCCATATTGGATAATGATTCTCTTCATGGTGTGTTCTCCCTCAGGTCTGTTACTATCGTACCCTGGAATGGATGGTGAACAAAGAAGGAGCAGGGCAGCGTATGTGCATCCTCCTTGCCGGACATCAACCTATTGAGTGCATCCCGCTTTCCCTCGCCTAGGAAGAGCAGATATACCTTCGCTTTTCGGCCAAGGGTAAGAAACCCATGGTAGGTGAGTGTGACCCGCCTTTTTGGTGGTTTGGGGCTATCGGTTATCACCATGGTCTGGGCATCAACACTATTCGGCCAGGAACCAGGGAAAAGGCTTGCTATATGCCCATCCTCCCCTACGCCAAGATAAATGCGGTCAAAAGGCTCATCTGAAAGGGGCTTCCCTTCGCTGACAATGGTGAGTGTGGTTCCTTGGTCCAAGGCTTTCTGCAACCCAGCTTTCCTGAGCGTATCCTCGTTTCGTTCACCCTCAAGGCGTTCATCAATAAGATAGAGGCGGATTCTTCCTAGAGACTCACTTGGAAGGGTGAGCATGGCATTGATGAGATGGGATGCACTTCTTCCACCTGGTAATCCAATGTGCAGGGAGCCGGATTTTTCCTGGGATAGTGAGAGCAAGTCATCCCTGACCATCTGCTCAAGCTCCTTGGTTGTGTCTATTCTTACAATATTCATAGCCATAATGTACTCAATAAAATAGAAGCAGAATAGTAGGAAATAGGGTAGGTTCAGGAATTTTTTTCTTGATTTTCCAACTTTTCGCGTGCAATTGCAAGCATGAGCTTGATTCTGTTCTCCTGATTCACCCCGGTAGATGAAGGGTCGTAATCGATTGGAACGATATTGGCGTCCTTGCTCCGCTCTGTCACAGCACGTATCATTCCTTTTGCACTGATATGGTTTGGAAGACACCCAAATGGTTGGGTACAGACGATGTTGTGGTACCCACTATGGACAAGATCGAGCATCTCGGCGGTAAGCAACCAGCCTTCTCCCATCTTTACCCCATAGTCAATCAACCCCTCATCAAGCCTCTTCATCTCGGTATAGGGGAGGGGTACGGTGAATTTGCCGCTTTTCATCATTGCTTGCCGGCTCATCTTTTCAACTTTGTAGAGCTGACGAAGTATGAACTGGGTGACCTTCGCACTGATGAATCTTCCACCGTAATACTTACGGTCAGTGATGGCATTGTCCGCACCATAGTAGAGAAAACCCATCATGGAAGGAACCATGACCTCACAACCCTGTGCCTCAAGATATTCCTGGAGGTGGTTATTCCCCAAGGGGGAATATTTCATGTAGATCTCCCCAACGATTCCTACCTTGATGCGTTCTTCCTTGCGTGTCTCAATCTCAGCGAATTCCGCACAGATTTTGTTCAGGTTCCTTTTCATCGCCCAGCCGATGTATCCACGGTTATGGGCAAAACAGTCAGCGAGGTAGGTAGTCCATTTGGCAACCAAGGCATCTGCCGCTCCTTTTTGTACCTCATAGGGGCGTATCTGGTTACTGAGTGCCATCAATAAATCACCATAAATAAATGCACTGTAGGTTTGCAGCAGCATAAAGGGAGTGATCTTGAATCCTGGGTTCTTCTCCATTCCCTTGAGATTGAGACTGATCACCGGAATATGGGATAAGCCACATTTCACCAAGGCTTTTCTCAAGAGAAAAATATAGTTGCTCGCCCTGCAACCACCTCCTGTTTGGGTGATGACCAAGGCAATCTTGTCAGTATCGTATCCACCGTGTTTGATGGCATCGATAAACTGCCCAATCACCAGCTGGGCTGGATAGCAGATGTCATTATGGACATACCGAAGCCCCTCACGGATAACATTTGGGCCTTGGTTCTCCAGAAGTACCACATTATAACCATGATTGGAGAACACCTCCTTGGCAATATTGAAGTGGATTGGGCTCATATTGGGAATCAGGATGGTGTAATCCTTCTTCATCTCTTTGGTGAACGGTGTGTTCATCGCTGTTCCTTGGCCTCCTGGAGTGCTGCAAGCAGGCTACGGATGCGAATTTTGACTGCTCCGAGGTTTGCAATTTCGTCGATCTTGATCTGGGTATAAATCTTATCTGTCTCTCGAAGGATATCCCTGATTTCGTCGGAGGTTACCGCATCAAGCCCACAACCAAAGGAAACAAGCTGAATCAACTGCATATCTTCCTGGCCTGTAACATAGCGGGCAGCATCATACATCCTGGCGTGGTACGTCCACTGGTTGAGCACCTTTCTTGGTTGTTTTTCCACAAGATGAGCAATTGCATCCTCACTGATTACTGCACATCCGCACTGCAAGAGGAGGCCATCGATTCCATGGTTTACCTCAGCATCTGCATGATAGGGCCTTCCTGCAAGGACCATGATCGGCCAATTTTGCTTACGTGCCTGTTCAATGATGATGCTTCCCTGTTCCCTGATGGCTTTCTGATAGGCTTCAAGGCTTGCATAGCCAGCTTTCACCGCGGCCTTGATCTCCTGTTTCTTGACAGGATAGTACTGACTGAGAACCTGATACATCCTTTTGGGAAGAAATGCCTTATCGGCAAGCGAGAGGTAGTCGCTGATGAAAGTAACTGAGCCGTCCTGCAACTCACTGATATTATGCCGAAGCACCTCAGGGTAGTAGGCTACCACAGGACAGTTGAAATGATTGTCTCCCTTCTCTTCGTCGATGTTGTAGCTTGAACACGGATAGAAGATGGCAGGAACCTGTTTCTCCAGCAGATCCTTGATATGTCCATGCATCAACTTTGCTGGATAGCAGATGGTATCGCTGGAGATTGTGGACTGCCCCTTGAGATATGTTTCCCTCGTTGATGGTGATGATACCACAACCTCAAAACCCAGATGAGTGAAGAAGGTGTGCCAGAATGGCAACTGTTCATAGAAATTGAGTTGCAGAGGCAATCCAATTTTTCCTCGCCCTCCCTTTCGTGGTTTCAGGTGTGCGAGATATTGTTGCTTGAAGGCATAGATATTCAGCCGTTCCGGGTTATTGACGAACGTTTCAGGGCTTACAATGCGGTCACATTTATTTCCGCTTACCAGCTTACGACCTCCGTCGAAGATATTGATCGTCAACAAACAGTTGTTGGTGCATCCTTTGCAGTAGGTTGTCTTCGTCCGATGGGTGAAGTGTTCCAATTGCGTGAGGGAGAGGGTAGTCCTTTGCATTGGGACCTGCAGATGTTGGTCACGGGCATGCAAGGCACACCCATAGGCACCCATGAGTCCTGCTTCATTGATCCTGACTACCTCACTTCCCAGTTCCGTCTCAAAAGAACGTAGCACGGCATCATTCAGGAAGGTTCCCCCCTGTACGACAATGTGTTTCCCCAACATCGTTGGGTCGGTTGACCGTATTACTTTATAAAGCGCATTTTTCACGACGCTGATGGCCAATCCTGCAAAGATATCGGAAACACTTGCCCCGTCCTTCTGTGCCTGTTTGACCGAGCTGTTCATGAATACTGTGCAACGAGAACCCAGATCAACAGGATTCTTTGCCTTAATGGCAAGTGCTGCTGCTTCCTGGGGAGAGTACCCAAGTGCATTGGAAAATGTCTGCAGGAAGGAACCACATCCCGATGAACAGGCCTCGTTGAGGAAGATGTCATCGATGGTGCCATCCTTGATCTTGAAGCACTTGATATCCTGGCCGCCGATGTCAATGATGAAATCGACATCTTTCTGGAAGGCCTTTGCACTCTTGTAGTGGGCCATGGTTTCAACAAGGGTGTACTCAAAGGCAAAGGCATTCTGCAGTAGATGCTCGCCATAACCAGTGGAACAAGATTTTTCAATCGATATATCGGGATAGGTTGTGTAGAAATATCCCAGGAACTCCTTGATGGCCTGTACTGGATTGCCATTGTTTGCTGCATATTGGCTGTACAACAATCTTCCCTCAGGGTCGATGACGCAGGCCTTGATGGTAGTGGAACCTGCATCCACACCCAGGAAAGCTGGACCTGAATAAAGAGTAGGATCAATTTTTGCCAAGGATGCCTTTGCATGACGGTTCTTGAATGCTTCATATGCACCAGGGTCCGGAAATAGGGGAGGTATGGATGTGAAGGCTTTCCCTGCATCATAGTGCTCAAGATTATAGATTAATTCTTCCAGATCCATATCCTGTCCGTTAGCGCTCAGTGCTGTTCCTAGGGCAACATAGTAGAGGGAGTTCTCAGGGCATATGCCTTCGAGCCCAAGGGCCTGGTCAAACGCCTTTCTCAGCTCGCTGAGGAATGTAAGCGGTCCCCCAAGATAGACTACTTGGCCCTTGATGGGTC
>JAIMZO010000104.1 GCA_020054965.1 Spirochaeta sp.
GAAGAGAAATCCCTGTTGTCAAACCCAACCACTCGTACTTGAGAAGGGACTTCATACCCCATTTTTTGCAGGCCAGCAATACATCCAGCTGCAATATAGTCATTGGCACAGAAAATACCATCAGTCTCAGGATAGTCTCTCATGAGTTCATTCGCTGCCTCAAACCCGTGGTCATAGTCATAATTCCCATAGTAGCGCAGGGTAGGCATTTGCATCTGGAGCTCTGTAACCCGGCTAGAGAATCCCTGTAAGCGGTCTTGTACGGAGAGGCGGTCTTCTGGGCCACAGATCATCGCAGGATGGCGCATGCCACATCCATAGAGATGTTCTGCTGCCTGATAACCCCCGGTGGTATTATCAGGGATAACACTGATCATCCCCGGGGTATCCATATTCACCGAGACAATGGGAATGTCAGAGTTCTGGGTATCCAAGTTGAACTCCTTCCAGATTGGAAGATGGTGACAGAACAAGATCCCTTCCACCTTATGACTCTTCAAAAAGTGATACGCCTTCTTCAAGTCATTCCCAAACTCAATACCAGAGACAAAGAAGAGAGAGTGTTGTCCCCCAGAGAGCCCCTGCTCGATACCTTTCACTATTTGATTCACGAACGTCTCAGTAATATCGGCTGCAAGGCACCCGATAATCCCCGAAGAACGACTCTTCATACGGGATGCATTCCAAGAAGGAACATAGCCCAGTGACTCAACCGCAGCAAGCACTCGCTTACGTGTCATCTCGCTCACAGGACGCTTCCCATTCAGGGCGTGCGTAACCGTAGCAGGCGAAACGCCAGCAGCTTTTGCTACATCCATGATTGTCACAGGATCTCCCATGCCACCTCTCCTAAAATGCCAGTGTAAAGCCTCGTGATTGGTTTGTCACCCTTCAATTGCATAAGTGCGAGATACTCCCTCTTCAAAAGTATCCGGATCAAAGGAGAACGTTCTTCCTCCCGTGATTCGAACCGTAAAGATCCGGTTCTTCTTGACAGGGGCTCCACCCTTGGTCTTGGTAATCGTCATCTCGTTCCCAGAGACCTTGAATTTCCAAAGATTGTACCTGTTTGTGCTGAGTTCACTTACCCCGTCATCCTCAAAATAGGTGGAGGTGACCTGCTTGTCAGCAGTCTTGATCGGGAAAACTAGCAGCTCCACATGCTCAAACAGTGCATCCTGGAGGTGGGTACATCCCTCTGCTGTTGGAATGACAGCTCCTTCCTTCGCAAACCAGCGAATCTCTCCTCCAGAAGGGTAGCTGAGAAGAACCTCAGTTGTTCCTTCCCATGCATTTCCATCTTGGTCATACCACCACAGATTCTTGGGGAGATAAACCGTGGTACTTTGCTTGCCCTTTTCCGTAACAAGCACCTTCAAGAGGGAAGGCCCGAAGAGAGAGTGTACACAGTCTGGAGAGAGGGAGTCATCATCAGGGAATTCCAGATGGAGTGAACGCTCCAAGGGAAGTCCTTTTACAGCAGCCTCATAGGCACAAGTATAAATATAGGGCATGAAGCGATAGTGCTCGAGAATAAGACTCCGTATCGCTTCCAATGCTGTGGGATACGACCAAGGTTCAGTAGGGTTGCCATCCTCCCTCCAGGAGTGAATAACAAACCTCCCTTGGAAAACTGCAGACTGGCATGAACGTACCAACAACTCTTCCTCCGGGAATGCCCCGAAGAATCCCCCAAGGTCATGCCCGAAGTAGGGCAGTCCAGAAAGCCCAAAACCAATCCCCATCAGTTGGTTGTAATGAAGGGATTTCCAGTCACTTACATTGTCACCTGACCAAGTCCTTGCAAACCGCTGTAGACCTGCGTAGCCGCTACGGGAGTAGATCCAGGGACGACGGTCAGGGTGCGCTTCCTTGAATACCTCATAGGAAGCCTCAGCCATCTTGATGGGATACAAGCTCTTGGTCTTGTATGCCTCCAACGCGAAATCTTCAAGCTCCAGTTCGTTGTTGTCATTCCAGATGCCCGTGCATCCATGATTCAGGTATTGTTCCTTAAGCTGTTGCTTCCACCACTGTTTCGCCTCAGTGTTGTTGAAGTCAATGAAGGATGCCTCTCCTCCCCAGAAGAATTCCTCATAGGGCTCTCCCTCCTGGTCCTTGATCAAGTAGCCCTTTCCCTTCAGCTCCCCATACCAGGGGTGGCTGGTCAGGATACCCGGCTTGATGTTCATGCAGAGGTTGTAGCCCCTCCGGCTGAGGGAAGTCAGAAATGCTTTATAGTCAGGGAACTTCTCCTTGTTCCAGAGAAACGTATATCGTTTTCCGTCAGGACTCTTCAGGTATCCTGAGGAAACATACATACCCTCACAGGGAATCCGGTGCTTTTCTATCGTAGCAAAGTACGCAAGTATGCGCTTCTCAGCATCATCACTTTCTACATAGTTCATGGAGGAGCCAAAGAACCCAAAACTGAACAGAGGAGGGAGGGCAGGAAAACCGGTAACGCTATAGTAATTCTCCAGAACTTCGTGGTAGTTCTCCCCAAGCATGGCAATGTATCCATACGGGCCTCCCTCTACCTCTACAGAGAAGAAGTAGGGGCTCTCCCTGCCAAGGTCAAACAAACGGATCTGGCTCTGGTTGAATAAAAGACCACAGGTAACACGGTCCTCCTTGTTTATTCTCAGCAAGAAGGGAACGGACTTGTACAAGGGGTCGGAGTTTGCAGCATCATATCCCAAGGAGTCTCGGTTAAACATGGAGAACCGGCGACCTCTTCTGTTCGGGCTCCCGCTTTTGTCGCCAAGGCCGTAGAACTCATCGGCAGAGAAGAGTGGAAAGTTGAATCGGCCAAAAGAATCAAGGGAACCAGGCTTTGTGAAACAACGGACTTGGTAATCCGGCAGTACCGTGTCAGCAGTCCCTACACGCCCTCCATGCTGGAGAATTCCCCCGTACCAGAGACTGACAGATGCATACCGTTTCTCGAGCACTATGCGGCTCTGCCCACAAGTCAGGATGAATGCATGATTCTCTTCGGCGATTACAATCGGCTGGTCCAGAGAGAGGGATGCGGCAGGTTGTGTAATATACTTACTTGCCTCCCTGAGCGTCTCATCAACAGGAACCAAGTCAAAGTGGTAGGAAACCTCGATTATCTCCTGGGTGTGGAACCTGAGATGGAGCTGGCCTCCCACTCCTGTAGCTACTACTGTTTTTGTGTCCTGAAGCGTGCAGGAATGGAGTGTATGGATTATATGTTTCATGAGTTACCCTTTAACCGATCCAGCGGCAATACCACTGAAGAAAAATCGTTGGAATGCGAGAAAGACGATGATGACTGGGATGATTGCGATGGTTGTCATCGCAAGAAGATCGGACCAGTTGATCTGCAATTGTCCGACAAAGTTCGCCAGCGCTTGCTGCACTGTCTGTTTCTTGTTGTCGGTGATTACGATCAAGGGCCAGAGATAATCGTTCCATCTCCACATGAAGCTGAAGATCGCAATGGTTGCAACGATGGGTTTGCTCATCGGAAGGATGAGACGGAAGAAGATTGTGTACTCCTTTGCCCCATCAATCCGTGCCGCCTCGATGAGGGAGTCAGGAAGGTTCACCAGATACTGCCGTGCGAGAAATACCCCAGTCGGTGTAGCCGCAGGGGGAATGATTATTCCCCACAGCGAATTGAGCATCCCGAGGTTCTTCAACTGGAGAAAAATGGGAATCATGATGACCTGCAAGGGTATCATGAGGGTGGCGATCATGATGGTGAAGATCAGGTTTCTTCCCTTGAAGATGTACTTCGCAAGTGCATAGCCTGCCATGAGGTTTATCATCACCGTAATGAAGGTGGAAACTACAGCCACGAATACGGTATTGGAGAAGTATACCGGGAAATTCCCAGCCTGGAGGCTGCTGACATAGTTCTGTACAGTCCACTTCTGGGGGAGAAAGGTCAGAGGGACACGGAACAATTCACTCTGTGGTTTGAAGGACGAGAGTATAACCCAGAGCACGGGGAGCAAGGTCCCGAGTGCCAGGATGATCAGGAGCCCATAATGGATGCTGTTGTATACTTTCTGCTTATTCATAACCCTGCTCCTTTCCGCTGAACTTGAACTGTACCAGAGTAAAGATGCTGATGATCAACATCAGGACAATGGACATGGCGCTTGCGTAGCCCATTCTGTCCTCAAGAAATGCAACCTGGTAAACTTGTTGGACGATGAGTTTGGTAGCATATCCAGGTCCTCCCTTTGTCATGACGGAAATCAACTCATATGCCTTGAAGGATGCAATGGTGGAAAGCACCATGACCACGAGCAGGGTGCTCCTGAGCAAGGGAAGGGTAATAGCGGTGAAGGTTTTTGTCTTGGAAGCTCCATCGATGGTGGCAGCCTCATATAGCTCTATGGGAATCGCCTGCAATCCGGCAATGAGGATAACCATGTAGTATCCAGCCTGTGCCCAGATACTGACACCTATGATGGAAATCATGGCAAGGTTGCCGTCTGTAAGCCAAGGTATCCCTGAGCCACCGAATCGGCGAAGCAGGTAGTTGATGATCCCCATCTCATCACCCAGGATGAATCGCCAGGCAATACCGACGGTGATCATGCTGAGCAGGGAAGGGACATAGAAAAGAGAGCGGAATACCTTCTCTCCCTTGATGGTGTTTTTATAGAGCAGCAAGGCCAGGGCCAAAGCATAGACCATGATCAAACTGACAGTGAACAGCGAGTACACGATGGTATTGCTGAATGTTTTCCAGAATACAGCGTCTTGGGCGAGTTCAACGAAGTTCGCAAAACCGATGAACCTGGGGGTAGTGAATACCCCCCATTCGGTGAGGGACATCCTCAGCCCCTGGATGGCAGGGACAATGATGAACAAGCCGAATATGAGTATGTTGGGAAGCAGGAATAGCAGTGGTGCTGCTGTCTGATGGAAATTCCCCTTGGTATGTTGTTTCATATGGTTGTGGGAGACAGGTTCTCTGTCGGTAGGAACAATCGTGCTCCCCCTCATCTGAGGAGGAGCCGATATCCAGAATTCAGTTTACTTGAAGTAGGTCGCGCCCTTCTTGTCTACATTGGCAACAGCCTCTTCGGCGGTGATGTTACCCAGCAACACCTCTACGATCTGCTCGCGGATGTAGGTGGTAACCTTGCTCAGGTTGGTGTTTTTCCATTCGTTTGCAGTAAAGGCCGGGGTGACCTTCAGCTCTTCAAGGAAGACCTCGAAGTCATCACTGTTCGAAGGATAGGAAACCTTTGCATCAACACGGGAAGGAATGTTGAAGGTATCACGGCTGTACATCTCGTTGTGAGCCTTGTCAGCGAATGCCTCCATCAGCTTGAATGCCTCTTCCTGGTTCTTGCTTCCCTTGAAGGAAGCGATAAACTTACCACCAGGGACAGAAGAGTTGATCTCAGCCTTGGGCATTCTCACAGCCTTCCACTCAAAGTCTGCAATGTTCTTGTTATAGGTATTGATGTTCCAGCTTCCACCAATATGGCCTGCTACCAGACCTGCCTGGAAGAGTTCAGCCGGGTTCTCGGAACCGAGCCATACACTCTTGGGAACCAAACCTGCATCATGGACGTGCTTGAACCACTTGATTGCGGCAATGGTGCCAGGGTTGTTGAACTCAATGTTAGACTGGTCTTCGTTCAGGAAGTGTCCACCGAACTGATACATGAGAGTAGAGAAGCGGTGAGGGGTGAAGTCAACGGTCAAGCCATACTTCATCTCTGGGTTGGCTGCAACTACTTCTTTCACAACCGATTCCCATTCGCTCCAGGTCCAATCCTTGCTCACTTCATCAACGTCAATCCCTGCCTTGTCAAAGGCAGACTTGTTGACGAGCATTCCATTGGCGGTTGCTTCAGTTGGGTAGGCAACAAACTCACCCTTGGGGTTTGAAGCAAATGCGACCATGGAGGGCAGGAACTGTGCCTTCACTGCCTCGATGTCTGCCACGTGGTTGTCGATTGGCTCCAGGCTATCGACAACAACACTAAGCGTGTTGGTGGTTATACGGGCGAGATCAGGAGGATTTCCCCCGCTGATCATCAACTTCAGTTTCTGGTCGAACTCATTGTAAGCAACAATCTGCATGTCTAGCT
>JAIMZO010000105.1 GCA_020054965.1 Spirochaeta sp.
CCGATGAGCATGATGCGGTTCCAGAAGATCGGCGTGAGTATATGACTGTTGAGGTGCATCATCAAGGAACCGAAGCTCCAGATGGCCACAAAAATCATATAGAGTTGGAATGACCAATAGAAACGATCTTTCTTATACTGGAGAAACCCAAAGATAACAAATGACACATACAGAACAAACGCCACGGCGGGGATAATGGTGGAAACATCAATGATCATGGGAATCCCTCAATTTTACTTTCATTTGGAGACAGTTTGTATTAGTATAGTGGTAATTTATGGAATTTTTCAAACTATTTTTGCTTGGAGCCAGTGGATATTTGCTTGCAGCTTTGTACGATGTAGCATTGTTGAAAGGTTATTACCGTATCAGCAAGCTATTGTACCTTGGTTTTTTTGTGACGGTCCTACCCTTCCTGTTTTTATTCTCACGATTTGAAAGCCCTCACCATCCTATCTTCAAGATACTCCTTATGCTGATCATGGCAGCCAATGCTGCCCTATTGATCTACTCCGTTCTATTGGAAATTCCCTTGAAAAGCGATAAGAGTGGAAGCCTTTATACCGGTGGCACTTATACAATTTGTCGTCATCCAGGTTTTCTCTGGTTTTCCTTTTTCAATGTTTCCGCATCCCTCTTCTTCTGGTATACTCCAATTACTCTGGTCCTTGCAGGCTACACGTTGTGCAATTTTGCGCTTGTAACCATAGAGGATCGAGTACTGTTTCCCAAGATGTTCCCCCAATACGGTGTGTATAAGAAGACTACACCTTTCTTGATTCCCCGCTAACCCTGCACCACGGAGATGCTCGAGATGACTAGACATATTGTAACAACTGATGACGATCCTGCTATCCGAAAGATTCTACGGATTATGCTGAAAAAAGCTGGGTATGAGGTAACCACCTGTGAGAATGGTGATGAATTGCTTCACATGCTTGCCACCACAACGACCCCAATAGACATGATGCTGCTGGATATCAAGATGCCAGGACTCACTGGCTTTGAAATCCTTGAGCGAATTGTACGAAAATACCCATCCATCCCGGTTGTGATGCTCACAGCATTCAATGACCTCGATACTGGCATGAAGGCCATCAGGCTGGGTGCTGTAGACTACCTCACCAAGCCAATCCGTCAGGAAGAGCTTTACACCTGCATTCACCGGGTATTGGAGAAATCGGATGAAACACAGAGGCAGAAAGCGATTGATGACGAGAATCATGCCTTCAGGATGCAGCTTGAGGCAGAGCTGAGACGGACGAAGAATACGTTGCAGCGCTCAATCATTTCCACCATTGAAGCCTTCAGTGAGACGATTGAACAGAAAGATCCCTATACCAAGGGGCATTGCAACAGGGTCAGGACACTCGCTGTCGCCTTGGCAAAAGCCATGAACCTGAATAAGGAGACACTCCAGGTCATTGAAGGAGGTGCCCTCTTGCATGACATTGGCAAAATCAGCATCCCTGAGGAGATCCTGAACAAGAAGGGGAAACTCACAGAAGAAGAATACTCGTTTATCAAGACGCACCCTGATGCCGGGGTGCGTATTATTACCCACATCCCATCATTCAAGCAGTATATCCCGATCATACGCTCCCACCATGAGAGAATCGATGGACGAGGCTATCCAGACAACATGGCGGGGAAGGAAATCCCCCTGGATGTCAAGATCGTAAGCCTTGCTGACGCATTCGATGCCATGACCAGCAGCCGTGCATACCGCTCCGCCCTTCCTACAGAACTTGCAGTGGAAGAGCTCAAGATCAATGCAGGGACCCAGTTTGATGCTGAGCTGGTGGATGTCTTCATTGAGCACGAGCTGTACCTGTTATGAATTTCTGGTACAGAGAACGTATTATCAAAGAAATGCTCGCTGATGCACAGCCATGAACCGTAGAGGTTGAGGAAGAAGGCGAACTGCTTGGGCATTGCAATCTCCCTGAAGAATGCCCCCAACTCCTGTGGTGCAAGGACATCGGGCCTTATCACCGGTTACTTGGCATGGGGGATCCTCTTGTCGTTGACTTCCTTCTCCAGCGTGACCTCGTAGAGGAATCGTATGGCGCCGTTGCCCTTCCTCAAGGATGGATGGCAACTGTCTTGAACTTAATCATGAACGGTGTTACTGTTTTCATGGTTGTTGATGAAGAGGAAGTCTTTGAAAGTGCTAACAAACAAACAAAGGGCTTCCTCTTCTCTCCTCCTTCGGGGATCCTCTCCCCAGTCCTTCCCCCATTAAACCACAGCTTTCCCCCTACTGGAATATTTCATTTGCGGTATGAGTGGGAGTTTTCATATTCGGGCCAGTGTCCCATAATCCGAATTAAGGACATTGCTTGCAGTTTATGAAGGATTCCTGTATACTTATTTTCATACATATCAACATATCACCTGATTTGATACCCTGTATCTGTCCTATACGTAGGACCATAAACGGTGGTCACGGGCGAATGAACGCCATGATTGATATTACAAATAATCTTATATGAGTAATAAAAAACAAGAACTACTGTTACTACGGGTGACAACCTTTGTCTGCCTTGGATTCGGCATACTCGGCTTGGTTGTCTCCATTCTAGCCAATTCAAACTCAATGCTTCTCGATGGACTTTATTCCCTGATCCAAAGCATGTTCATCATCGGCTCAGGAAGGGTGGTGACCCTTCTCTTCAAGGAAGATGATGACCGGTTCCCCTTCGGCTATGGAGCCTTTGAACCATTTTTCCTGGTCTTGCGAAGTCTGGTCCTGCTTACCATGGTCGTAACCATTGGAACCATGGCAGGTATTGCCATGACCCGTGGTGGGTATGCGATTACATTCTCTAGTGCCTTTCCTGTCTCGGTGTTCTCCCTGGTCGTCTGTTTTGTTGTTTGGCTTGCCCTTGCAAACAAGGCCAAAAAACTGAGCATCCCGACCCTCCGCTCGGAAAGCAAGGCATGGTTGCTGGATACCCTCCTCTCCCTTGCCTCAGTGCTTGCAATCGGGATGGTGGGACTGATCAAGCAAACCCGTTTTGCATACCTGGGCAACTACATAGACCCGGCTCTCACTGTTCTTTTCCTGGCTTTCCTCAGCCCAGTGCTTATAAAGGACCTGGTAGTCTACAGCAGGGAACTTCTGGGAGCAGCGCCGACGATTTCGGTACAGGCAACACTGGAGAAAATCACCAACCGCTTTGTGAAAAAATATGCCTTCCGCAAGGCAGAGGTCTATGCATTGAAACGGGGACGTTCCCTGATGGTTGTCATCTATGTCTATCTCTCCGAGGAACGACCGGTGAAGCAACTTGATGCAATCCGACTGGAGATGATCAAGGCGATGTACTCCTATTCAAACTTCTGTGACACCGATATCGTATTCACACTCGATGACAGGTGGGTGGAATACCAGACACCATTTGCCATTGCAGGACAGAAAGCCTGATCAGAGAGGCAGCCACATCAGCACACGTTTCAGTGCCTTGTCCCAGGACTTCCAGGTATGCCCTTCCGGGTGCTGGTCATAGATTACATCATGGGTCTCTTGCAATGTCTCCACAAATCGTAGGTTATCCTGCAGCAGTGCATCCTCATCACCACAGGCAACATAGAATGACGGCTTGGGAGAGAGTTCCTTCCTAGACAATGCCATCAGGTCATGTTCACTGCCTTTCACTTCATAGAAGCCGAAGGTATTCTCCCATTCATACGGGAAAATCTTCACTGAGTCCCCGAGTGTATTGGCTAGCGCTACCAAATCCAAGGCTCCACTCATGCTTGCAGCCCTGCTGTATAGGTCCGGGCGTGTGAGTGCCGCCTTGAATGCCCCATACCCGCCCATCGACAGTCCTGCGATAAAGGTATCCTCACGTTTGGTGCTGATGGTGAAAACTGAGGAGAGAAACCGTGGAAGCTCTTCACTCAGGAAGGTGAAAAGGGGTAACCTCGTTCCTGGTCGGTGTAGAAACTTCTTCCAACCGATGGCATCACCACCACCAGGGGAAGATTCCTCACAGACTGTTCAATTGCCGAATTTCGCACATAGCTCTGTTCATTCTGCTTGATCCCATGCAACCGGTAGAGCACCTTATAAGGACCACCTGGAATATCAGGTGAGCGGTCACATCGCTGGGGATAGATGACGGTAACAGAAACATCCAGTTGGAGGGTATCAGAAAAAAGGGAGATATCGAGTAAGGCCATAAACGCGCCTTCTTGGGAGGTACTTTACCCCATTTGAGGAAAAGTTTCCATTCGATTTCTTTTGTAATCTTTCCTCTTCTCCTTTGTTATTATTATGGATACACTGAATCTGTTTGGAGGGGTTCAATGAGGCTGCGCTCTCGCCTAGTACAGTTTGTAGTCATCTGCTTGCTTTTGGGTACCATTGCACTGGTATCCAGTTGTGGTGTCTACAGCAAGACCCCTGCCATAAACCCTGATGAAGAACACTGGGAAGGCCCTCTCCTTGAGGGGACGGAAATGGAAGATGTCCAGATCACCATCAAACCCCAACAGAAAGCCATTGTCATCAATCTAGAGGATCTGGATGTGGATCCTGCAGTACTGATGCAATACCTTAGTGCAAAAGAATCACAATACCACTCCTTCACAGTGGAGGATTCCGATTCATATGTCCTGGTGATCAGGAAGCAGGACCTTGAACCTGAATCAGAGTGACGGTTCTATCTTGATGGCCAACAACACCCATCTTTCATCTTCACCACGATTCCAGACCATGGTACCCCACCGGTAATCTGGCTCATGTACACAGAACGGCACCTCATACAGATCTGAGCGAACCACTGCTTTACCAACCTGCACCTGGTTTGCGGGTAGCAGGGAGACCAACTGCTGGTCATAGGTATTGGTGAATGCCTTTCTCAACACCGCACTGACATACTGCTCAAGCCATGCTGGTCCATAGGACGCCATCAATGCTTGTCTGGTAATTGCTTCAGCACTACCTTTCTCGCCCCTGACAATCTGGCCGATCGAAGCATCGCTTGGGAGCTGCGCTTCATACGTCTCAGGAAACGACAAGGTCTCATTTGCCGAAAGGGAAACCACACAGAACATTGCTATGATTAGGAGAGAAATGCATTCTTTCATACTTTTTATATGATGCATTTCTTTTACAATGTCAAAGGATTTAATTTTTTCTGGACTTTTTGGACATCCATGATAAAGTGTAACAAGTCTGAAAGCAAAACGGAAAAAAAGGAGACTCGCAACATGAAGATGGGAAAAGTTCCAATTCTCGAGACGATCAACAAGATTCCTGGTGGATTGATGGTAGTACCTTTGGTACTCGGTGTATTGACCAATACATTCTTTCCTGCAGCATTGGAGATTGGTAGTTTTACCACGGCTTTCTTCAAGTCAGGTGCACTTACCTTGATTGCATTGCTCTTTTTCTGCAGTGGAGCACAGATTCAGTTCAGAACTGCCGGTATGTCACTCTATAAAGGAGTGGTCCTCAATTCCAGCAAGGTTCTCTTCGGTGTAAGTTTCGGCGTTATCTTCGCAAAACTTGCCGGTCCTGAAGCTGCATTCCTCGGTGTCACACCGCTTGCCATGATCAGTGCCATGTCCAACAGTAATGGTGGACTTTATACGGCACTTGCTTCAAAATATGGTGATGAGTCCGATGTTGGTGCCATCGCCGTCATCTCCTCCAATGATGGACCTTTCTTCGAAATGGCTTTCATGGGTGTTGCCGGAGTTGCAAACATTCCACTCATGAGTCTTGTAGCAGTCATCGTTCCCATCATTGTTGGTATGATCCTTGGAAACCTTGATGAGAGAATCAGGGAGTTCCTCAAGCCCGGTATGTTCATTGCTATCTTCACCTTCTCATTTCCTCTTGGTGCAGGACTGAGTCTGCAGACGATCATTGAAGCCGGCCTTCCCGGTATCGTCCTTGGACTGATGACCCTTATCCTCACCGGTGGTCCTTCCTACTTCATCTTCAAGTGGTTGGTTCCCAGGAAGTCAAGGAGAACTGCTGCCGTAGGTGCTGCCGTCGGTACCTCTGCCGGCAACTCAATTGCCACCCCGGCTGCCATTGCATTGGTGGACCCAGCTTGGGC
>JAIMZO010000106.1 GCA_020054965.1 Spirochaeta sp.
CAAAGTAATCGGCTCGGTGACCCAGCTATAGAAAACAAACTTGCCATTGTGCCTGATCATCTCACTCGCTGCATTGAAGGAATCTGCGCTCCCTGCTGCCTCGACCACGACATCGGCTCCAATACCACCAGTCAACTCCTTCACAATCGCAACGGGGTCTTCTTTGGTAATGTTAATCGTAATGTCTGTTCCCAGCTTCTTTGCAATTTTCAGTTTCCCTTCCAAGGTATCCACAACGATTACCTTATGTGCCCCCTTTGCCTTGGAGCACTGAGCTATGATCTGACCAGCGAAACCTCCCCCCATGATGACCACTGTATCTCCCAGCTGCACCTCTGAATTAAGGCCAGAATACATAGCACATGAAATTGGCTCGCCCAGACATGCCAGGTCCATCTCTAGACCCTTGGGAACTGGTTGGAGCTGCCACGTCTTGGAGAGGAAATAATCGGCATAGTTGTTGTTCCACCCAAAGGCAATCACTTTATCGCCTACTTGGTATTCGCTCACCTTCGATCCAACCTCCACAACAGTGCCTCCACTTTCATGCCCGAGGGGAAAGGGAAACTTTGGTGGATGGCGGAACTCAGCAGTCTTTGGGGGAAGCTTGCCCCGGTAGAAAAGCTTGTCCGACCCGCAAATGCCCATCAGATGGTTTTTTACGATGACCTCATCATCCCCACATACCAGTCTCTTCTCGATTAGATCGATATCATAGGGCCCCTTCAGCAAGGCTGCGCGTGTTATTACGGCCATTGTTGACTCCTTTTATTATTTTGTTTTTCTTTATTTCTCAGATAATCAATTTCATTCTCACTGAGGTATCTTACCTTTTCATCCTTGAGCAGATAGACCAGCTTGGCGGTTTCCTCAAACTCCTCCATCAGGTCCATCGCAACTTCCAAAGATGAACCGGTAATCACAGGACCATGGTTCTGCAAGAGAAACGCATTTCTTTTACCAGCCCATTTGCCAAGCGCTTCAGCCAATCGGTCATCCCCTGGTGGATAGTAGGGAATCATCTCAATCATATCTATCTTCATTACAAAATAGGGCGTGAATGGCTTGATGATCTCATTGGTATCGATATCTGCAATGCAAGAAAGTCGTGTTGTCCAAGTCGAATGCAGATGAACCACAGCATGCACACTTGGGTCCTTGTAGAGAGCAAGATGAAACTTCACCTCCTTGGACGGCTTCTTGCCGGATATGAGCATACCGGAGTTATCCACAAGACTGAGCTCGTCTGCAACCAGTCTGCCCAGACAGGATCCTGTGGGAGTAGCAAGGATGGTACTCCCATCAACGCGTACACTGACATTGCCGGCGCCGCCTGCCATATACCCCCGTTCATAGAGAGATTTACAAAATTGGACCATTTGGATTCTCAGTTCTGATTCACTCATACCATCTCCTTCTGAGCCTTGATGAAGAAATCATCGCTCCCAAAATTCCCGCTCTTGAGGACAAGAAAGACATCTTCTTCAACTGCCTTAAGCCAAGGAACCCCTGGATCAATCTGAGGCCCGATGAAAAACGAATCGATACCAAGGCTCTGAACCACCTTGCCGCTGGTCTCCCCACCGGCGGTAATATAATTTCGTACACCCATCTTATGCAATTCCACTGCAAGGTTGCCAAAGAATGCTTCTATTGCTTCCTCAATAACGCCGGCTGGATACTTCTCTCTCGAAAGGGCAAGTTCTTCTGGAGGTACGGTTGCATACACCAAGGGGGCGAATGGATCATCTAGACGGGGTGTGAGCCAATCAAGTACTTCCTTCAGGTATCCATCCTTGTCCCTGATCAATTCATCCTTGCTAATCTTGAGCGCATCGGCACTATTGCGGTACAGGGAGACCTGCCGGTTGGTTGCTTCCGAGCATGAACCGGCAAGGATAATCGTCTTGGCAACTTTGGGTCTCCCGCCAGCTATAGCGTTTGCCTTGTTCATGACATCAGAGCAATAGAGGCTCGCCAAGGATGCTGCAAGTCCCGATCCCCCTGTGATAAGGGGCATATCAACGAGAGCTTGGGCTGCAATGTCAAGATGCGCCTGATCTATAGCATCGAGGACCACATAGCTGTACCCCTTTTCCCTTGAATGCTTCAGAAAAGCCTTTACAGCATCCACTCCAGCATTGAGGGTTTCCACATGTAGGCTGGCTGCCTTTCCCTTTGACTGGCTCTCCATCACTCGGCTGAGCTTGGAATCTTTCATTGGGGTAACAGGGTGGTTTCGCATCCCCGACTCATTGAGCAACTGGTCATATACAAACAAGTAGCCTTTGTAGATTGTCCTGCCGTTGACAGGGAGGGCTGGGCATACCACCGTCTGGTCAGTTTCCAGCTCTTGCATCAAGGCATCGACAACAGGCCCTATGTTGCCCTTTTCTGTCGAATCAAATGTTGAGCAGTACTTGAAATAGATCTGCTCACACCCCTGCCCTTGAAGCCACTTGAGGGCGGAGAGAGAATCCCTCACCGCCTCTTCCTTCGGACACGAGCGGGATTTCAGGCTCACAACCCAGGAGTCAACCTGTAATTTTAAATCGTGGTCGGGCACTCCATTTACCTGAACCGTGGTGATCCCATTGGCCACGAGAAAACCTGCAATATCAGTGGCCCCGGTAAAATCATCTGCTATGACACCAATTTTCTTCATTTTTCATCCTAAAGAAACAGGCTATCCTGCTCCCTTCTCAGGGACCAAAGCATTGTATCTGTCTCGGGTAATTCAAGCATCTCTGCAGTAAGCAACTGCCCGTCCGATACATCTTCCTTCAATTTCATTCCATCAGCGAGGTAATAAGGAAGTTGCATATTCTCATCAATCCTCTTGGCTGGACGAAGAATACCATCGAAACCCTCAATGACGTGATGATGACCTACAGCCTTTAACTCGGTGCCTGCTTTCATATCACGATTGGCTTTTGCAACCAGGTCGTAACGAGGTGTGGGATTATCTGATCCGGTGGGAAGGCCTAACATCCCCACGGAGAAAACGCTGTATAGAGCCTCAAATCCAAGATAGTGGGCAGGATAGTAGATCATGGCTGCCTTACCATTCCTGCTTACGGGGACACCCTTCTCCTTCAGGACCTGCCAGGTTTCCTCATCGTCACAGGCAACCACGACAAACTCGCCTCCCTCCATACTCTGCTCATCGAACCTCCTGAGACAGTTATAGACATCGATTTTCATGGTTCCATCGAACAGTCCACCTGCTTCTTTGGAACACATCAAATCCGGTACCTCAAGAGTCCTAGCCACCGGATAGTGGAACGCTTCGATGTCGGGATTGAACTCAGGGAGGTGGTTGCAGACAATGGCCATTTCTGCTAGGTCCGGGATAGCCCGCTGGTCGAACATATGAAGCATCTTGCTGCGTTTTTCTACGGTCGCCTCAAAGTCATCACCAAGATCCCAGACTTCGGAGAAACCTGGAATAACCACTGTCTTTCCAAGTACTTCCACCGATGAATTTGTCGGGTCATAGATGAAGTCATATTCACTTGCCTTGCCAATACCAAGAATGGTGAGCCCTGCATTACGTGCCCACGTGACGAGACCAATGAGCAGTGATGGTTGATCACCTTCTGCCAAGGAGTAGATGACCCCCTTTTCCCTGGCTTTTTCTGCAAGCAGGGGTCCGACCACAGAATCAGCTTCCTTGGTCACGATGACAACATTTTTTTTGTTTTCTATCGCAGAGAGACAGTAAGAAGCAGCAGCTTCCGGATTCCCCGTTCCTTCTATAACCACATCGAAGGGCATCTCCATGGCTAAGGGAATGTTATCAAATATGAGGAACTTTCCTTCGCTAAACGCTTTCAGCCCAGCTTGCTTGTCGGTGCAATGCATGATGTCAGACTCATTCACCCCAATGGAAAGGTAGGCGTCCCTACATTTCTGGATATTCCTACCACAGAGGATGCGAATGGAAAGTCTCTTGTTCCTTACCCCATATACAAAGAGGGAATGGTTGAAACCTCCCACGCCGATAATAGCCAATTCAAGTTTTCCCTTCTTGGAATTGGAGAACAGCAAGTCATAGTTCATGGATGATGCTCCTTCATGCATTTCTAGTGTTACATACACACCATTGCAATAAGGATGCCAACATGAAGACATTATGCAATTCCTCAAGATTTCATTTTATATTTTTATATTCAGTAATGAGTAATATTCTCCCAAAGAACATTGGATATAGATTGAGCGTTCTTTCATCTGTACCCCTGCATATTTTTGCTTGCAAACCCAATTGTATGGATGCAAAATGTATTGCGTTTATGCAACTTGTCAAGAAAGGTAATACCATGATAAATATTTCGTTCATCGTCCCCTATAAAGCAATGAAGTACGTTGTTGAGGAAATTTTCTCATCGCATCAGGAAAAGGCGGAACTTCGTCCGAACATCCTTACAAAAACGGTGGATGAAATCCAGAAGGAAGATCTGGAACAGGCTGACATTGTAATCGCTCGTGGCTACTCGGCAAACAGGGTAAAGGCTACCAACGTGCCGGTGCTACCCATCTCTGTAACAGGCTTCGACATCACAGTTGCCCTCAACTCTTGTATTCAAAAATACAATCCTACAAAAATTGCTGTCATCGGCCCACTAAATACCGTCTACGGCATAGAGGAGATAGCAAGTGTCTTTTCCTGTGAGATCGCGAGTTATCAAGTGTCGAATCCCAATGACTTGAAAAGCATCATCCTCCGAGCTCAAGCTGAAGGAGCAACTGCCATCATCGCAGGTAAGAGCGGTACTTCAATAGCCACAGCTCTTGGTATTGATGCAATAATGATCCTTAGCGGACGTAAGACGATAATGCAGTCCATAGACGAAGCAATCCGTGCTGTGCGCATAATGCGCCAGGAACGTGAAAGAACCGACCGCTTCAAGGGTATTATGGACTACTCATTCGAAGGCATCCTCTCAGTAAACAACGAAGGCATCATAACTACAGCAAACAACTACGCACGAAAGGTACTCGACGGCTTGAATAATGAGCCCGAACAGATATATCTAAAGGATGTGCTTCCCCAACTCGACAGCCAGGCAGTATTGGAAGGACGGACTAAGATCCTGGGCGAATTGATACAGATACAAAAGAACCTCTACACCTTCAACTGTGTATGTGCCGGAGACACGGGGGCGGTTGTCACTTTCACTAATGTATCCAAGATACAGGAACTGGAAGGTCAGATCAGGAGCAAGTTGCATAAGAAAGGTCTGGTTGCAAAGTACCAATTCACAGATGTGATTGGCAGTGAAGAAAAACTTCTAGAGACAATCAAGCGAGCCAAGAAGTTCAGTAAGGCGGAATCGAATATTTATATTTTTGGAGAGACGGGAACAGGGAAGGAGCTCTTCGCCCAAAGCATCCATAACTCGAGTGCCCGGCGAGCACATCCGTTTGTAGCCATCAACTGCGCTGCCCTCTCGGACAATCTGTTAGAAAGCGAGCTTTTTGGGTACATGGATGGGGCATTTACCGGTGCCTCAAAAGGAGGAAAAATCGGACTTTTCGAACTTGCTCACCGAGGCACAGTGTTCCTCGATGAAATCGGAGATATTTCACCGAGTTTACAAAGCAAATTGCTGAGGGTCCTACAGGAACGTGAGATTCGGAGAATAGGGAGTGACCAGGTAATTCCAATAGATGTAAAGATCATCTGTGCATCGAATAAGAACTTAAGCAGTCTGGTGGAAAGTGGGGTTTTTCGTGAGGACCTCTTCTACAGGCTCAATGTATTAAAACTCAAACTACCCCCACTACGAGAAAGGCCCAGGGACATCATCGACCTGGCCAAGCACTTTATCAAAATAAACTGCAAGAAACTCGGCTACAACTCCATTACTCTCTCTGGTGAGGCTGAAAAGTTGCTACAGAGCTACAGCTGGCTGGGAAACGTACGCGAGCTCTCCAATTTCTGTGAACGGCTGTGCGTTCTGCTAGAAGAAGGAGTGGCAGAAGCAACGGATGTGCTCGATTGCTTGGAAGAATCGGAAAGACTCGAAAATTTAGATCGGAAGAGCACA
>JAIMZO010000107.1 GCA_020054965.1 Spirochaeta sp.
CACAGGGAGCACAAGAGACCACAGATGCTGCAGATGCACCCCTTAAGGTAGGTGTCATCTACATCAGTCCCCCTGGAGATATGGGGTACTCCTACATGCATGACCAGGGCACTATTGCCATGGAAGAGCATTTCGGGAACAAGGTCGAAGTCATTCGCATGGAAGGTATCCCAGAGAATGAGAGTAGTGAACGTGTCATGGAGAGCCTCATCGATGAAGGATGCAAAATCATTTTTGCAAACTCCTACAACTACCAGCAGTACATGCTCAATGTTGCTGAGAGATATCCTGATGTATACTTCGAACACTGCTCCGGTTATCTCTCCGCTGACAACATGTCCAACTACTTCGGAAGAATGTATCAGATGCGCTACCTCTCCGGTATGATCGCTGCTGAAATGTCTCCTTCTGGAAAGATCGGTTATGTAGGTGCTTACAATACTCCTGAAGTTGTACGTGGAATCAACGCATTCACCCTTGGTGCACGCGCTGTAAACCCAGATGCAACTGTTACCGTTGTTTGGACCAACACCTGGTTCGACCCTTCCCTCGAGCGTCAGGGCGCCGTAGCGTTGCTTGACCAGGGTTGTGACGTCATTGCACAGCACCAGGATACCACCGAACCTGCAAAGGCAGCCATCGAACGCGGCAAGTATGCAATCGGTTACAATGCTGACTTCCGCAAGATAATTGGTGATGACCGCGTTCTGGTCTCCCCGATGTGGAACTGGGGCAACTACATGATTCCTGCTGTACAGAGCGTTCTTGATGGCACATGGGAAAGCCAGAGTTACTGGGGTGGCCTTGAGGACGAGATGATCCATCTTTCCCCGATTTCCCCATTGGTACCACAGGATGTAGTTGATGAAGTCATGGCTGTCCAGGACAAGATCCACGATGGCGAGTGGGACGTATTCTGGGGTGAGCTCAAGGACAACAATGGTGCTGTCCGCCAGAAAGCAGGCGAGAAGATGAGTGACGATGCAATGCTCACCATGGACTGGTTTGTTGAAGGTGTTATCGGTAGCGTCTGATTTTAGGAATTCCTATTGGATAGGGGCGGGCGGCTGCCCGCCTCTACTTGATTCAAGACTTTTCTTGCCTTGTTTCTGAGGCAAACGTAAGTGGACAGAACATGAGTGAAATAACCACCGACGAAACACCCGTCGTGCGAATGGTCAATATAACCAAACACTTCCCCGGGGTACTGGCAAACGACCAAGTTGACCTGACCTTGCACCGCGGAGAAGTTCTCGCCTTACTTGGTGAGAACGGCGCCGGCAAGAGTACCCTGATGAATATGTTGGTAGGATTGTACCAGGCCGATAGTGGGGAAATTTATGTTAAGGGAGAGCTGGCAGACATCAACTCCCCGCAGGACTCGATGGCCCTAGGGATTGGCATGATCCACCAGGAATTCATGCTGGTAGGGAACATGAGTGTAGCAGAGAACATTGTCCTGGGCATGAAGGACCTTCCTTTTGTACCACCCATGGCAGAGATACACGAAAAGATAACGGAGCTGAGCAAGCGCTATGGCTTACAAGTCTATCCGGATAAGATAATTCAGGATCTTTCCGTTGGGGAGCAACAGCGTGTAGAAATATTGAAGTTGTTGTACCGAGGGGCTGATATTCTCATTCTTGATGAACCTACAGCAGTGCTTACTCCTGGGGAAGCAAGAGATTTGAATGAGATCCTGAAAAAGATGCTCGCCGAAGGCAAGAGCGCTATCTTCATTACCCACAAGATGGATGAGGTAATGGAGTTCAGCCATACTGTCCAAGTACTGAGACGAGGGAAAAGTGTATCAGTCTGTCCTACCAAATCGATCAAACGGGTACAGGACCTGGCCAACATGATGGTAGGTCGTGATGTACTCTTCTCCTTGGAACGTGGCCCGTACAACCCAGGGGAAATCAAGGTCGAGGTGAAGGACCTTCTCGTTCTGCCTGTAGGGGGTGGAAAACCGGTTCTGGACAATGTCTCCTTCTCAATTCGTGGTGGGGAAATTTTCGGTATCGCTGGTGTTGCAGGTAATGGCCAGCAACAGTTGACTGAGGCCATCACAGGGCTTCTGAAAGTCAACAGTGGAACCATTTACCTCAACGGAAAGGATATGACGAACAAGACTCCATTGCAGATCATCAAGACAGGGGTAAGTCATATCCCCGCCGACCGGGGAAGAATGGGTGTGGTCGGGGACATGAGTGTGGGAGATAATCTCTCGATGAAGAAATATCGTACGACTGAACTCTCTCAACACAATATCATCAAGCGGGGCTTGGTCCGGAAGTTTGCAGACCGCCTCATTGATTTGTTCGCCATCAAGACCCCCAACCAGGATACTTCGGTGAAATTCCTGAGCGGAGGGAATATCCAGAAAACGATTCTTGCACGAGAGATTGACTCCTGTGGAGGCATCCTTGTAGCAGTATACCCTTCCCGAGGACTTGATGTTGGAGCCACAGAAGCAGTGCGCCAAAACCTGATCAAGCAAAGGGACAAGGGGAGTGCAGTCCTGCTGGTCAGTGAGGAGCTGGAAGAGCTGTTGATGGTTGCGGACAAGATTGCAGTCATGTTTGAAGGAAGAATTATGGATATCGTAGATGCAAAGGACGCAAAAACCGAGGAACTTGGCATGTTGATGGCAGGTGTTGAAAGGAGGGATATATGAAATTCCGCTTGGAAAAGCGCGACTACCGATCCACCAGAATGGCGGTACTCGTCCCCGTAGTCAGCCTGCTGGTCTCATTTGTCCTGGGAGCTGTCGTACTGCTTATATCTGATGCGAATCCATTTCAGGCCTATGCAGCTATGATCAAGGGAGCCTTCGGCAGCCAGACAAAATTGCAATACACGTTGGTGAAATCCATCCCCTTGCTCCTCTGCGGTCTTGCTGTGGGAATAGCATTCCGTTTGAAGTTCTGGAATATTGGCGCTGAAGGGCAGTATGTCGCTGGTGTCATCGGTATTACCTGGGTCATGCAGTTCTGGACATTCCTTCCAACCGCACTGCTTTTGCCGGTTGGTATGGTCGTCGGGATCCTGTTCGGAGCCTTGTGGGGAGGTATCCCCGGTGTATTGAAGGCTCAGTGGAGTGTGGACGAGACACTCACCACGCTGATGATGAACTATATCATCATCGGCTTTGCTGAATATCTGTATTTCAATGCATGGAAGGCTCCCAGGGGAAATATGGGAACAGTGCTCTATCCCAAGGAAGCCTGGCTTCCCAGAATCTGGGGCCGAGTACATGGAGGCATTTTCTTTGCACTGATCCTTGTGGGCATTCTCTGGTTTGTCTTGTATAAGACACGTTGGGGATTCGAGCTGAATATGATCGGTAAGAACAAACGTGCAGCAGAGTGCCAGGGAGTCTCGATCAAGAAGAACATCATCCTGGCCATGTTGCTCAGTGGAGCAATTGCCGGTTTGGCTGGTGTTATCGATGCGGCAGCAGTTACGCACCAGTTGACCAAGGGAGTGGATGCAGGATACGGGTTTACCGGTATTATCATTGCCTGGATGAGTGGCCTCAACCCATTCATATCCATTGTGGTCTCAGTTATCATGGCCGCTCTCGAAACGGGTAGTGATGCTTTGCAGATGACCTTGAAACTGCCCAATGCGATGGGCGCAGTTTTGCAAGGCCTGATACTCATCCCTTTGCTGGCAGGCAATATCTTTATCGAGTACCGACTGCTTGTCATCAAAACCCGTAAGGAGGTTACTGCATGAACATGCTTGATTTCATCACAAAACTACTAGCGGCAACATTGGCCATGGGGACCTCCCTTGCGTATGCAACCTTGGGAGAGGTCTATACCCAGAAGACAGGGATACTGAACCTTGGAATGGAAGGCATCATGCTCATGGGAGCCCTTGCCGGATTCACCACTGCGTTCAATACCGGTAATCTGTATCTAGCGCTGATGATGGCGATGCTGGTGGGCGGGTTCTTCAGCCTCATCCATGCATTCCTCTGTATTACGATGAGGGCCAATCAGGTTCCGGCAGGTCTTGCCATCACCATGTTCGGTACCGGTCTTGCCAATTTCCTGGGGGAACGTCTTGGACCTGCATCCAATGGATACAACCTCACCGGTATGAACATCCCTGACAAGTTCAGCAACATTGCAATCCCATTCTTGAGTGATATCCCCATCCTCGGGGCACTCTTTGATGTGAGTTTGCTTACCTACGCACTCTACGTTCTCATTCCATTTGCCTGGTTCTTCATGTACAAGACCAAGCATGGCATGGTGGTCCGTGCTGTAGGGGAGAATCCAAGAACGGCAGCATCGATGGGTATCTCGGTTACCAAGATCCGCTATCTATACACCGTAATTGGAGGTATGCTTGCTGGTCTTGGTGGCGCTTGTCTATCTCTGAGTTTCACTCCCAGCTGGAATGAAGGCATGACTGGAGGCAAAGGATGGATTGTAATCGCCTTGGTTATCTTCTCCACCTGGAATCCGGCGCGTGTAGTAATTGGAACACTGGTCTTTGGTGGTATCACCAGTTTGCAGTTCAGCCTACAGGCTGCTGGACTGAAGATGGTCATCCCAAGCCAGTTTCTTGGATTCTCGCCGTATCTGATCACACTTGTTGCATTGGTTGCCATGACTATCATCAACCAGAAGAAAAAAGGTTCATTCGCCTCTCCTTCTGCATTGGGTACATCGTTTGCCATAGACGACAAATAATCACCTCGATCAATCTGCCATCAAGAGGGGGCCTTCGGGTCCCCTTCCCCTTGCTTGCACACCTGCTTGCAAACAAGTACCATACTCCCATGAAAAAGACCAATGCCATGCGAATCCTGGAGGCACAAGCCATTCCCTATGAGGTAGTGGAATATGCATGGGATGAAGAGCATCTTGATGCAGTGCATGCAAGTAAGGTTGCAGGTTTGGAACCTTCACAGGTTTTCAAGACAATCGTGCTGGAAGATAGTGAGAAACAGATATTTGTATTCTGCCTTCCTGCAGACTTTTCTGTCAGCCTGAAGAAGGTGAAAGCATTGACGGGCAGTAAGGATATTGAGTTGTTGAAACTTGACCGGTTACAGTCTGTAACGGGATATATACGTGGAGGTTGCAGCCCCTTGGGAATGAAAAGACAATTCCCTACCTACATCGAGGAAGTCGCCCGACTTGAACCGTATATCCATGTGAGTGCAGGAATGCGTGGCCTGCAGCTGAGAATCAAACCTGAAGACCTCGTAACAGCAACACAGGGACAGTTTGCAGACTTTACTTAGTCATGTCTATTATGACTGGTGAAATATCTCCTGAGACGCAGGGAAAGAGAGACGGCAACCATGAACAACAGGATAATTATTGCCGATACCAAAAGACTGCTTGCCCAACGAAGATGAACTGCGCCTGTTTGGTAGCGGGTCAGCGCACCATCAAACACTGCACTGGCAATGAAAAGAACCACCATTGACCCGAGTACAATATCTGCAATGGGAATCCTGTTTCCCTTTCTATTGGCAAACCAAAAGAGGAACAGAGAGAATCCAACCAAGAGTGCCAGGAGTGTGGGAATGGCTACAGGAAGAAACCAGGTAAAGGAACCAGAGACAACCACGTTAATAAGCGCTATATAGAAAAGAGTGGCCAATACACAGAGTGCTGTACTTCCCTTCACATGCTTCTTTGCCGATCTGGTCCAAGGAAACACCCCATACATCCAGAACATTGCAATACCACCAGCTGCAACGAGTGACCAATCCCACGTGAGATCATACCCATCGAGGCCAAGAAGCAAGATCGCAGCAATCAGGCTTTGCCAGCTTGCATGATTGACATAATGAGGTTTTGCCAGAACGATGGAAACGAGGCTTAGGGCAGCCATGGCTATGGAGAACTGTTTAATGAATGCATACGCAAAGGCTCCAGAAATGATGAGGGTGAGCCCAACGGTAATCTCGCTGGCCACAAACAAGGCC
>JAIMZO010000108.1 GCA_020054965.1 Spirochaeta sp.
ATGAGTGCACTGATGATATTGGTAACGGTGGACCGATAGAGGTTCAGTTCCCTGGCAATATCGACCCTGCTGATACCGGGGCTTTTCCAGATCAGCTGTGCAACCAAGGAAGTATTTGCATTTTTCTGAAAATTGTTGTTGTTGATTCTCATGCCGGTTCTGTATACTCCAGGTACATGCGTATAAATTTGTTTGTTCGCTCTCTGTACAAACTAAGCGTAACACCACCCCTTCCAGCTGTCAAGCACTATTTCAACGAGTTTGTACAACCCTTGTACTTGACTTCAGCTTGCAGTCGTGGTAGGACAAGACCATGACCAAAACAAATACAGTAAAAGCAAGTGAAATCTTGTTTCCCCTTCCTCGAACCGTTGAAGATACAGAAGGATTCTTTCGCTTCCACGATGGGATTACCATCGCAGTCGATCCAGCGTTTACATCCCTCATCGAGACTGCCCCTGCACTCCTGCAGATACAACGAGGTGGAGAAGACATCCTGGTAAAGCGACAAGAGGGCTTTCCAAGGGAAGGATACAGCCTTGCCATCGGCAAGAAGCAGGTAGTTATCAAGGCAAGCGATGAGGAAGGGGCATTCCGTGGGATCTCTACCCTAAGGAACCTTACCTATACCTCCGACCATAGGCTCCCCTGCTGCTTTATTGAGGACGCCCCTTCCTTTACCTGGAGGGGGTTCATGATCGACTGCAGCAGGCACTACTTCAGCCCTGCATTCCTCAAGAAACTGATCGATGCGGCCTCACTGTATCATCTCAACCGTTTCCATTGGCACTTGAGCGACGACCAAGGTTGGAGAATTCCCTTGGAAGGTTGGCCGCAATTGGAGGAGGTGGCAAGCAAGAGAACACTCCTGCAATACACGGACGGACGAACATACGGGCGGCTTTACACCAAAGAGGAGATACTGGAGGTCCAAGCCTACGCCCATGCCCGCCATATGATCGTGGTACCGGAGATTGAGACCCCAGGGCATGTCTCCTCCCTCCTTGCAGCATATCCCCATTTTGGCTGCACTGGAGGACCGTATGAAGTACAAGATCACTGGGGAATATTTGACGAAGTACTCTGTGCAGGAAACGACCAGGTGCTGGAGTTCCTCGAAGATGCCATTACCCAGATAGCTGCACTGTTCAGCGATCCCTATATCCACATAGGTGGGGATGAGTGTCCTCACACTGCCTGGGAATCCTGCCCCAAATGCCAGAAGAGAATGCAAGAAGAGGGATTATCCAAGGAAAAGGAACTCCAGAGTTGGATGACCAGTAAAATATGTGCAATGGTAAACAAAGCAGGCAAACGTCCTATCGGCTGGGATGAGGTCCTTGAGGGTACCGAGTCCCTTGGTCTTCCACAGGATTTGATCGTGATGTCCTGGAGAGGTGTTGCCGGAGGTATTGAAGCAAGCAAGCGAGGACATGAGGTGATCATGTGCCCCAATACCGATGGATGTTATTTTGATTATCAACATACTGATGATGAGGAGGAAATGGGGAATTTGGGTGTAAGCAGCATCACCCAGGTAGCCCAATTCGATCCTCTTGCCGGACTACAGGGTGAAATGGATCGTGGTCGGGTACTGGGAAGCCAAGGGAATCTTTGGACCGAAAAGATCACGAGCGGACGACAAGCAGAATATATGCTGTTCCCCAGGTTGATGGTACTGGCTGAACGATTATGGAACCCACAGGAACCAGAAAAGACATTGGACAGGATTCCGCTTTTACATAAGGTTTGTGACGCTTTATCGATCAATTGCTACAGGGGACCTCTTGCCTGACATCTTGCTTTCCACCAAAGAGCTGTGGTACCACTAGGGTAACACCTTTTGGTGGATTTTCTCTGGTGCAGGCCCTGCTTCCGTTGGAATGCGGGCCTGCTTTTCCTTTGTTCAACAAGAAGAAAGCTGCTTCCCTGAGGAAACAGCCTTGCATTCATGTACGATACCCAATCCTACTCACCCTTTCGGGCAAGGGAGTTGGGAATATGTATGAGATGCTCTTCGCTTTCGCGGTAAAACGTGGCAATGAAGCCGATGATACTGATCAAATCACTATCCGTCTTCTGGGCCAACTTTCCAGAGAGTGGTCTCATCTCATCCTTCTGCGCTTGGAATTTGACCTTCACCAGCTCATGGCTGGATAAGGCTTCATGCAAAGCAGATACTACTCGGTCATCAACACCCTCTTTGCCGACCATGACAATCGGCTTAAGGGAGTGTGCTTGCGACCGAAGGAAATTTCTCACATTGCTATTCATAGGAAGTACTATACCTAGTCCTTGTACTTTTGTGCAACTACGAAGCGCTTTACTTTTTTGGTACTGGTCATCTCCAGCGGCTCATCTACCACGGTAACACGAGTGATTTTCTTGTAGGACTGCAACTGCTTGTTCACCTCACTTACGATTTGCTGCATCCGCTCCTCAATCTTCTCCTTGGCTGAATCCCCGTACTCTTTTACCATTTCTTCACGATACTTTTCATCAGGGTATATCAAGGCCCTGATCCCTTCACTCTTGTTCTTCTTGTCGATGAGATATCCGATCACACAGATGGTATCTATCTCAGTGTAGAGTTGGAAGTGATCCTCAATCTCCTCAGGAAACACATTCTTACCACCCTCGGTCACGATGAGGTTCTTTGCTCTTCCCGTCAGGTAGAGATACCCTTGTGCATCCTGGTAGCCGACATCACCGGTATTGAGCCATCCATCCTCAAGCACCTCAGCAGTAGCTTCCGGGTTGTTGTAATAACCCTGCATGACCATGGGCCCCTTGATATAGATGATTCCATTACCCTCAGCATCCGGATTCACGATCTTGACCTCAGTCTGGGGCAGCTTCTTGCCGACCGAGCTCTCGATATAGGCTTCCACTGGATTGAGGTGGGTGATGGGACTGGTCTCGGTAAGACCGTAGCCCTGTACAAAATCAATTCCAAGCTGGTTGAACATCTTGAAGGTAGAGGCAGGAAGCGGTCCACCCCCGCTGATACAGATACGGTTGGTATCGAGGGAGAGCTTCTTGAGCAAGAAGCCAAACATCTTCTTCCCGACATTCACCTTGAATATCTTTTTCAGGAAACCGGAGATTCCCATCATGAATCGTACGATCCCATAGAGAACAATTCCCTTCTCCTTCACGCCATTCATCAGTGCGGCAATCATCTTGTTGAAAAGCATGGGAACAGCAAGGAACATTGTTACCTCGCCCTCCTTGAGCTCCTTAAGCATTTGACTGATCACCAATTTCTTGCCAAAGACAATGGAAGCACCTACACTTATGGCCTCAAAGAAGACCGCCATCATGGTGTAGGAGTGATGGATGGGAAGAATTGCATAGAATACGTCAGTGGGGTACAGCTTCATATGTCCTTGTGTAAGGTAACAGTCTGCCACCATGTTTCGATGACTGAGCATAACACCCTTTGGCGTTCCCGTGGTTCCACTGGTAAAGAGAATCGCAGCAGTATCCTCGCTCTCTGCCCTATGCCTATCCTGAGCCTCTGCCTTGAGGTCCAGGACAAAAGGCATGGTTCCTTCTTTCTCCAGGGAAATGCGGTCAGTCAAGCCAAGTTTGTTCTCTGCGTCAAAGGTTTCCACTCGGTCAGCATCTGCAAAGAGAATCTTCACCCCGGCAAACTCCAGGAATTTGGACATATCCTTATTGGTAAGGGTATTATCCAGGGGGACTACAATCGCTCCGGCGAAGAGAATACCAAGGTAGGCAATAGCCCACTCAGGACTGTTCTTTCCGATTACTGCAATCTTGTCATCCTTTTTGACACCCTTGGAGACAAGATAATCTGCAACAGAGAGGACATATGCATGAACTTCTGAATACGTAAAGGTTTCGTGCTGTGGAACAAAAGCTGTAAAACACTTGTTCTGGGGATAGCGTTCGACTGTGATCTCAAACATTTCCACCACAGTAGGCCATGCACCTTTGAACTTCTTACCCCGATAAGCCTCAAGGAAATCCCAAGGTTTCTCACCTTTCTTGCGTGTTGCCATCGTTCCGACCTCCTGTGTTCGTTCTCTGTTTCCAATCTTCTTATACTATAGGCAGAAGCATCATGAAAAATCAAGATTATTGTGACATGTTTTCACAATGCGTAATTGTGTAATGTACTTTTCACTCTTGCATCGTATCACATTTCAGTAGATGCAATAACTTCTCCATCGAGGGAGTAAATACCTTGTCCTTGTGGTGGACAAGTGAGAAATACCGCTTCATATCCACTCCCTGCAATTCCAATTCCCTGAGTGTCCCTTCCTTGACCAGATGATGTACCAGACGTCGGGAAATGACCGTAATTCCCTGACCGGCACATACTGCACGGATAATCGCATCGTTGCTGTGGCATGACCATTTCTCCTCAAAGGGGAATGCTTTTTCCTGGAGCAATCCAACAAACAACGCCCGTGTGCCACTCCCTTCCTCCCTGAGGATGAGAGGATAGTCGCTCAATGTCTTCAGGCTACACGTTGAAGGGGCAGGAAACTCTTTTGCACATACGGGAATCAATTCGTCAACAAAGCAGGGGGTGCATACCAGTGACTTGCTTTGTACCATTCCCTCTATCAAAGCCAGATCCAAGCTTCCATCAAGGAGCAGTCTCTCGATGGTCTGGGTGTTGTCAACCTGTACCTGGACACGCAAGAGCGGGTGCTCGCTCTCAAAACGTGCAATAAGATCAGCGAGCAGGGTACTGCCAACTGTGATGGTCGCCCCCATCCTGATCGTCTGCTGTCGAGAATATGCCCCAAGCTCATTTTCAAGGGTGTCAACCAAACCAACAATCGAACGGGATCGTGAGAGGAGAAACCTCCCCTCATCAGTCAAATGCAAACTCCGTCCCAACCTGTCGAACAACAACACCCCGTAATCCTTCTCCAGGGAACCGATTACTGCACTGACCGTCGGCTGGGCGATATGCAGTTTCTCTGCTGCCTTGCTCATGGATAGCTGTTCGGCTACTGCAACGAAAATGGAAAGGTCTCGAATAGTCATTTGTTTTTACCTATATATTGCATATATTTTTTATTATTTACTTTATACCCAAACACTTCTAGACTGCAACACGTTCAGGAGGAATTATGGCGCTTACAGAACAAACGATCAAAGCATTGAAGGCAGAAGGGTTTCTACATAATAGAGGAACAAATTACTTTTCCGCCCGTATCATTACAGGGAACGGTACATTACCGGCGGAGATGCTCTCACAACTCTCTCACCTCAGCGAGACCTATGGGGATGGGACGGTAAGTCTTACCGGGAGGCTCACTGTTGAGATCCCCGGCATCCCCTACTCCCGTATTCCTGCCTTCCGGGATGAGGTTGCATCCCTCTCCCTGGCTACCGGGGGAACAGGAGCAAAGGTCAGGCCGATTGTGGCATGCAAGGGAAGCACATGCATCTATGGGCTGGTAGATACGCAGTCACTTGCACAGCGAATCCACACGGAGTTCTACGAAGGTTGGCATGAGGTCATCTTTCCCCACAAATTCAAGATAGCAGTGGGAGGATGTCCAAACAGTTGTGTAAAACCTGAACTCAATGACCTTGGCATTGTAGGACAGAAAATAATGCATCTATCACCTGAGTGCAAGGCTTGTGGCCGTTGCATCAGTGAGCAGTGCTGCCCGATGGGAGCAATCAAGCAACGTGAAAATGGTAAACGGTATATCGACCGCAACCTCTGCAACAACTGTAGCCGATGCCTCGATACCTGTCCGTTCGGGAAAATTTCCAGTGAAGAATCCCGCTACAAGATCTATCTTGGAGGCCGATGGGGCAAGATGAAACGGTGCGGGACACCTCTCCCCTCATTGTACAGTGAAGAACAGCTTTTCCCCCTGATCACCCGAATATTGAACCTCTACAAGGAA
>JAIMZO010000109.1 GCA_020054965.1 Spirochaeta sp.
CTTCCGATCTCGAGGATGACCGGCCTGGCCTTCTCGAACGCTTCACGGAATGCACTGAGAGCTGCAGTCTGGAATGCCTGGTCGGATGAGTCAACCGGGTGCCAAGCACCATCGTTGATAACAACCCTTACCCCAAGCACGGGGAAGCCGAGCTGGGTACCCTTCTTGATGGCCATCTGGAATCCCTTGTCACAAGAGGGAATGTATTCAGAAGGAATGGATCCACCCTTGATCTCGTCAACAAACTCGTACTCTTTTACATCCCCACCCTCTTCAGGCTCTGGGAGTGGCTCGATATATCCCGCAACACGTGCATACTGACCGGAACCACCAGTCTGCTTCTTGTGGGTATAGTTGAAGTCGGCTCTCTGGGTAATAGCTTCACGGTAGGCAACCTCAGGCTGGCCGATTTCCACCTCTGCCTTGTACTCACGCTTCATGCGTTCTACATAGACCTCAAGGTGCAACTCACCCATGCCCTGGATGATGGTCTGGTTGGACTCAGGATCCACATAACTGCGGAAGGTCGGATCCTCCTTGGTAAATCGGTTGAGTGCCTTACCCATGTTGTCCGCAGCCTTCTTATCCACTGGCTTGATAGCCAAGGAGATAACCGGGGTGGGAATAAACATACTGGAGAGCGAGTAGTTCAGCTTGGGGTCACAGAAGGTATCGCCGCTGGCACAGTCAATACCAAAGAGTGCTGCAATTTCACCGCAACCTGCTTCTGTCAGATCTTCCATGGTAGCTGCGTGCATACGGATCAAGCGTCCAACACGGAACTTCTTGCGGCTACGGGTATTGTACAGTTCATCACCCTTCTTCACCTTACCCTGATAGACACGGATATAGGTCAGCTGACCATACTGTCCATCCTCAAGCTTGAATGCCAGGACAACAGGAGGAAGGTTCTCGTCTGCAACCAGCTTTACCTCTTCCTCGTTATTGTCGAGGTCAAGAGCCTTGTTGGTGACATCAGTAGGATTGGGGAGATAGCTTACTACACCATCAAGCAAAGGTTGGATACCCTTATTCTTATATGCACTACCCATGAATACCGGGCAGAGCTCCAGATTGATGGTAGCTTTTCTGATAGCCTTGCGGATGATTTCCTCGGTTACGTTGTCTTCGAGCATGGCTTCCATAAGCTCGTCTGAGCACATGGATACACCATCAAGCAACTCTTCGCGGCGGGCATCAGCTTCTTCCCTCAGGTGAGAGGGAATCTCAGCTTCACGAACGGCATCCCCATTAGGGCCGTCATCGAAGTAGAGGGCCTTCATGCTGACCAAGTCAACAACACCCTCCATCTTGTCTTCGAGACCGATGGGAATCTGCATCAATACAGCATTCAGGCCAAGCTTCTCTATCAATTGGTTCTTGACACGATACGGGTTCGCACCGGTACGGTCACACTTGTTGACGAATGCAACACGAGGAACGTGGTAACGCTTCATCTGCCGGTCTACGGTGATGGACTGGCTCTGTACGCCCCCAACGGAACAAAGCACCAACACAGCGCCATCCAATACACGCAAAGAACGTTCTACCTCGATGGTGAAGTCAACGTGTCCCGGGGTGTCGATAATGTTGATTTCTGTCCCTTTCCAGGTAACGTTTGTTGCAGCGGAGGCAATGGTGATACCTCTTTCGCGTTCAAGCTCCATGCTATCCATGGTAGCTCCAACGCCATCCTTACCACGAACTTCATGTATTTCGTGGATCTTATTGCAGTAGTAGAGGATGCGTTCGGATAGTGTTGTCTTACCCGAGTCAATGTGGGCACTGATTCCGATATTCCTCAAATTTTGCAAGTCAGCCATTCTTTATAACCTCTATAGTATAGAATAAAAACGAGTCCACAGATTCCCCTGCAGAATTCCAACATCCTGATGTAAGACTCTTACTCCCTAGCACACATCAGGTTACCAACCGAAGGGAAGAGAACGAACGGTCGTGGGGCTTGCTTTACCCAACGTACCTCGTGGATGATAGTATATCTCAGTTTTTTGTGCAATCCCTTTTCCCAATACAATCCTTTTCCGACTCGACACTTGTGTGTTACAATAGCCCAGAGGTATGCCATGGAAACGATTTTCACCAAGATTTTAAACGGAGAGATTCCTTCCACATTTTTACACAAGGACGATCTTTGTTTCTCCATTCTCGACATCAATCCAGTCAACAAGGGACATTTGCTGATCATCACATCACAACCATACCCTACCATTGGGAGCTGTCCAGAAGAAGTCTTGAGCCATATGATGGTGCTCGCCAAGAAAGCTGACAGCGTGCTCAGGGAGAAACTGGGTTGTGATGCCACCAATCTGATCATCAACAACGGAAAGGAAAGCGGGCAGGAAGTACCACATCTGCATCTTCACGTCATCCCCAGGTACAAAGAGGATGGAAAGACCTTGCATCTCGTCAAAGAGTCCTACAGCGATGACGAGATTGCCGATTATGGAAAGAAATTGGAGTTTTAACCATGCGTGCATGTCATCACTGCCATACTCCCATCGACCCCTTGCTCAGTATCGGTTACCATACTGTATGTCCAACCTGTTCAAAAAGCTTGCACAGCTGTGTTAATTGCAGGTTCTATAGTCCAGGTCTCTACCATGACTGCCTTGAGGGAGTTGAGGAGTATATAGAGGATAAGGAAAATGCGAACTTCTGCGACTCCTTCATGCTCGGTGAGGATTCAAAAGAGGAATCTGAGAAAAAAGCACGTGCAAAGGAGAGAGCCGAAGCACTCTTCAACTTCTAAGGAACCATAAATACCTATGAACAGACGTATTGTACTAATAGCGATCGCCCTACTACTCACCATTCTCATGGGATGTGAGACCTATACCGCCCGCTCCGCAAAAGAGAGCATACAGGCCCCAACCCCCGTAGCAGAGGGAGAGCTCGTTACCAAATATTCTCTTGTGGAAGCCGAAGCACAAGCGGAGAAGGAAGCAAAGGAAGCGGCACGCCTTGCCGAGCAGGAGAGACAAGCTGAGGCAGAAGAACTACAGCGCTATGAAGCCATGCAGGAGTCAATCGCATCTCTCGAGGCAGAGAAAAGTCAGCTGGAAAGCAATCTGAAGGAAACTTCAGAGGCGTTGCGTGAAGAAAGGCTTACCACAAAAGATTTGAGAACGCTTATAGATGAGAGCAATCTCCTTGCAGAAGAGCTCCAAGCAACCATAACCACGCTCGAGTCTGAAATAAAGCGATTGGACGAGATGCTCCAAGAGAACCAGACGGCCCTCAAGGATGAACAGAAAAACGTAAAAGCTTTACAGGAGTTACTGGATGAACGAAACCTCTCAGTAGAGTACCAGGACGTTGAGCATGCTGAGGTCATCAAGGACTTTCAGACTACTATTGGCAACCTACAGGCCGATATCGATGCATTGCACCAAGAAATCGAAGAAAAAGAACAGGCATTGTCTGAAGAAAAGCTCGCTTATGAGATGCTCACCTACCAAGCTGGTGAACTGGAAAATCTTCTCTCAGAACAACAGAGCATCAACAACGAATTACAAATCATCATGCATGAGGCAGAACTGAAGCATGCCGCAGAATTAGATTCTCTGGGAGCTGTCCAGGAACAGAGATTGCTGGAGATGCAGAATATCATCGATTCCCTGAAGATAGACAACGAACTCCTTACAGCACAACTAGAGGAGAAGACCCAGACCCTGGAAGAGAGACTCCGTCTTGAACAGCAACGCATCGATGAGGCAAGGCGGATCGAGGAAGAACGGCTGGGAAAACAGAGGGAAAATGCGGAGGAGATGAGAAAAGCGGAAGAAGCTGAGAAGGCCCGCCTTGCCGCCCTGGAAGCTGAGTATCAGCAGATTCCCCCTCTCGAGGACCTGACTCTGCCGAGGATGTACACCACGGATGAACCTACGATACTTTCAGATGAAAACAATCCACTGAATGTTTTGATGCTCCCCCTGGATGATATTCGCTGGAGCGACCCCGCCATGAAGAACCTGGTTGCAACGAGCATCAGTGACATAAAAACCCCCATCATCATGGTCACGGGACATATGCAGAATGTCATCGATCTCGTGAGACAGTTACGAAGAAATGCCGTGTTGGTCGAAGGAGGGGCAATCATCACCCCCTTCCATGTCGTCTCAACCACAAACCATGGGATACGCGTCCAATTCAGCAACACAAAGACGATCAGGCTTTCCATTGCCTATCTTCCTGAATATGCGGTCCTTGATGCATTCACCAGTGGAAACGATTGGAAAACCATACAAAAACAGGTTACCAGCGATCGGACAAAGAAACTGGAAGAAATCCTGGCAGAAGGAACAACCAACGAGCCAACCATCATAGGGGCCAGTCTCTTTGAGCCATCCTACCAGGATTGGAGCACGTTCAGTCCAGTACCCTATCGACAGATAGACTATATCTGGCCACTATCGAATTTCCTTGAGGAGTCATCCTTCTACGATGTATACAGAGCCACCCATTTCTCTGCAGATACCGACGCGGGAAACACGTTTGTCACAGAGAATCTGAAAGAACGCATAGATTATCTATACAGCAGGAAAGTCCTTCCATTGCAGAGTTCGATGCTGACCATCGGAGGTGAGTCGATTCCTGATGCAAACAACATCGCTCGTTACGGAATCTCAGCGACCTTCCTGATCCCTTAGTTCTCCGGGTCGATTATTTCCGCCTCAGCCTCAACCACTTGTTCCTTGAACTGTTGATTGATTTTGCGGATGCGCAGTGACCAGAGAATCATGCCGATCCCGCTGACAATGAAGAGCAATCCGAAGAGCTTGAGCAACAGGTTGCCGATCTGCTGGGGGAAGACAAACAAGAGGATTGCCATGATAAGGGAGAAGACACCCTCGGTATAGAGAGGGGAGAGGGAGCGTTCATCCTTCCTCATCAGCAATGCGTCCAGGAAGGAAATCAGGGCAGAGAACAAGAGCTGTGCCCCAATGATGTACAGCAGGACTGTCCAGCTGATGGTTGCAGCAGAAAGAGGAACGATAATGGCAACCAATCCGATCACAATGCTCAGGAGAGCCTTTACCAAGGTAGCAATACGAGAGCGACTCCCAAGATTGAATCCCTTCAAGTAGATCAGGCTGGAAATTCCCGATCCTGCAAGGAACACCCCTAAAAGGGAGATGAAAATCTTCACGAAGGATTCCTGTTGGAACATCAAGAAAATCCCTACAATAATCAAGAACGCACCTATCACGGTAGAGAAAATGAGATGACGTTTAAGAAAGGTTTCCTGCATATTCGACTCCTTGCCTTCCGGTCCTGTACAATTGGACTGTTTTTCTTTATCGTACTGGCTAGAACACCCGAAGTAAAGGATGACAGCACATGTACCGGTATCTTTTCTTTGATGCAGATGGAACACTCTTTGATTTCGAACAAGCAGAACACAATGCATTCTGGAAGATGGCAGAAAGCCTTAGCCTGCCACTGGAAAGGAAGCATGAGCAAGACTACCACCGCTGCAATGCCGAGGTATGGAAACAGTTTGAGAAAGGGGCAGTGACAATCGAGGAACTGAAAGTGAAGCGCTTTGCAAATTTTGCATGGGAGACTGGCCTCTCACTCAATCCTGAAGAGGCAAGCCGGAGCTACCAGCAGCAACTGTCCGGACAGGGTATCCTGTTTGCTGAGACCATCACGGTACTCGAGACCTTGAAGAAGCGGGGCTATACGCTCTTCCTCGCAACCAACGGGATAGCAGAGGTGCAGAGAGGCAGGATTGCCGTATCAGGTACTGGGCAGTACTTTGATCACATCTTCATCAGCGAAGAGATAGGATACCAGAAGCCAGATCCACGATTTTTTGCCCATATGCTTGAGGTAACCGGGCTTAGCGAACAGAAACGGTACTCCCTCATGATCGGCGACA
>JAIMZO010000110.1 GCA_020054965.1 Spirochaeta sp.
ACCGAAGTTGTCCCCTTCCAATTCAAGAAGGGCAGTGAACATTGCTCTTACTGAGGAGACATCCTTTCTCTTGATAAGTCTGTGGATGCCCTTTTTATAAAAGGAGATGGCTTTATCTATGTTTCCCTTCTGCTTTGCATGTACGGCAAGTTGGCGGACGATCTCGACTTCCTCGTAATCCACCTTAACCAACCGTTCCCAAAGCTGGAATTTCTCTTCTTCCTTTCCCATCTGCTCATATGAGTCGGCAAGCAAGCGAAGCGCATGCTTGTTCTCATTGCGACTGAGAATTTTCTGTGAGAGATATTCAACAATATTCCATTTCTTTGCTTCCATGAACATCTCAATGAGACTGAGCAGCTGCAGATAATCATCCGCTCCTCTGCGTTCCAATTGGATGGACCCACTGACGTACATGGCAATGATACTGTTTCGCTCCTTCTCATTGAGGTGCGTGTCGCACAAGCTCTTTGCTTCTGTCTTCTGTTCCTCGTCCATCTCCATGATGTTCTTGTCCAGTTCCTGGAAGCTGCTTGTTGTATAGGTAGTTACGGTGCTTCTTGTCCATTGTTCTTCTTTCAGCAAGTTCTCAATCTCTTGGAATCCCATGGTTTCCTCCAAACATATTTGTCCAATTCTAAGACGTAAATAAAACCGGGCAGACCGGGACATAGCCTGCTCGGGGTTTTCATTCATAGTTGCTTTTCAATAGCAATATAGCACGATTTGGAAAAACTAGCAATCGATTTAAAGAAAGTGCATAAAACATATTAACAGATATATAGTATTTCCTGGAAGCAATCGTTGCAAAACCTCTCTCTACCTGTTATAAATGGAGTATGGAAACAGCTTCACTAAGAATTGCACCAAGCATGTTGTCTGCTGACTTCTCGCGCACCGCTGAGGAAGTACAGAGTATCAACGAGAGCAAGGCAGATTGGGTACATCTGGATGTCATGGACGGTATGTTCGTCCCGAACATCACCTTCGGTCCCAAGTTTATCCAAGATCTCAGACCTCACTCAGACCTGGTCTTTGATGTACACCTTATGATTGATAAACCTGAGCGGTATATTTCACTGTTCATTGAGAGTGGAAGTGACTATATCACGGTACATGGGGAAGCATCACTGCATCTTCATCGTACCTTGCAGATGATAAAGGCTGGTGGCTGCAAGGCTGGGGTATCGCTCATTCCTTCCACACCGGTTAGCATGATTGAACCTATCCTTGATATGGTCGATTTGATACTCGTCATGACAGTGAATCCTGGCTTTGGTGGTCAGAGTCTCATCCCTTCCACACTACAGAAGATTGAACGGCTTGCTGAACTGAGGGAACAACATGGACATGATTACCTTATCAGTGTAGATGGGGGAGTGAATCTGGACACAGTAGGTCAGATTGCACAGCGAAAAGCAGATGTAGCTGTATGTGGAAGCGCCTTCTTTGGGGCTCCCGACAGGGTTGCCTTCATACAGGCTATGAAGGAACGAGCACAGGCATGAAGGCGGTCATCCAACGTGTCCAGGATGCAAGTGTTTCCGTTGAGGGAACTATCACGGGTAAGATCGACCATGGCCTTCTTGTCTATCTGGGCATAGGACACGACGATACAGAAGCTCAACTTGCATGGTTATGCGAAAAAATCGTGAAGCTACGTGTTTTTGCCGATGAGCAGGGCAAAATGAACAAGAGTCTTTCTGACGTACAGGGGTCCATACTGGTCGTCAGCCAGTTCACATTGCTGGCAAATCTACGCAAGGGAAACCGCCCATCCTACAATGATGCTGCACCACCACAAAAAGCTGAGGCTTTGTATGAACAATCCCTCAAGTTGTTTGCTCAGTTGGGGTTTCCTGTCTCTTCAGGTGAGTTTGGAGCACATATGAAGGTGTCCTATACCAATGACGGTCCGGTCACCCTCCTGCTTGAAGCAGATTAAAGAATTTTGGACTTATAGTATAAGGTTACAGAGTATTCGAGGAGCATATCATGGCAAAGAACAGTAAAGATACGACATTCCCCACTGACCAGAATCAGAAACGGGACGCATTGGAAGCAGCAAGAGTCCAAATTGACAAGCAATTTGGAAAAGGATCCTTGATGAGGCTCGGTGACAACAAGGAAAACCGAAACATTGAAAGCATCTCTTCCGGGTCCTTGCTTCTTGATGAAGCGCTTGGTATCGGAGGATACCCAAAGGGCAGGGTCATTGAGATCTACGGTCCTGAAAGCAGTGGCAAAACCACACTTGCACTTCATGCTATTGCAGAGAGCCAGAAAGCTGGGGGAATTGCCGCATTCATTGATGCCGAGCATGCCATGGATCCAAGTTATGCAAAGAAACTGGGTGTGAACATTGAAGAACTCTGGATCAGCCAACCGGACAGTGGAGAACAGGCCCTGGAGATTGTAGAGTCCTTGGTACGGAGTGGGGCAGTGGATATCATTGTCGTGGACTCTGTTGCTGCCCTTACCCCACAAGCAGAGATCGATGGTGATATGGGTGACAGCCACATGGGTCTCCAGGCACGACTGATGAGCCAAGCGCTGCGCAAGCTAACCGGTCTGCTTTCCAAGAGCCACACCACCATCATCTTCATCAACCAGATTCGTATGAAGATTGGCATCATGTTCGGCAATCCCGAGACAACCACTGGAGGGAATGCCCTGAAGTTCTACTCCTCTGTCCGCCTTGAGGTTCGCAAGATTGAATCCATCAGCAAAAGTGCCGATGATATCATTGGAAACCGGGTACGGATAAAGATAGTGAAGAACAAGGTTTCACCTCCCTTCAAGAAAGTTGAACTGGATCTCCTTTTCGGTGAAGGCATCAGCTACATTGCAAGCATCCTTGATGCAGCGCTCAAGTATGACATGCTGGAGAAAAGTGGTTCCTGGTACTCCTATAACGGGGAGAAGATCGGACAGGGAAGAGAGCGGACACTGGATTTCCTCAAGGACAACCCGGATATCGCCAATGACCTTGACAATCGCCTCAGGGCAAAGATGTTCCCCAAAGCGGATGCTGTTGAGGCAGCGGAAATGGCTCCAGAAGGCGAGTAATTCCCAACAAGGACTGCTGGACACGGAGGTGGAACAATCCACCTCTGTGTTGTCAATACAGCATGTGTTCGGTATACTCGCGGTGAGAGGGGACCACGGTGCAAGAACAAACAGTACAAGAAGAACAAGTGCCGAATGGGACAACTTTCCATACTCCCACCTTCGAAGGTCCCTTGGACTTGTTGCTGTTCCTCATTCAAAAATCAGAAGTCAATATCTACGACATCCCCATCTCCCTTATCACTGAACAGTTCTTGGGATATCTCAAGGAAGAAAAGGTGACTGAGCTTGGTGACCTGACGCAATTTTACAAGATGGCTGCAGACCTGCTGTATATCAAGAGCAGGATGTTGCTCCCTGTTGAACTGGAATTCGATGAAGAGTACCAAGATCCCAGACAAGAACTGGTGGACCGTCTGCTGGAGTACCAGAAGTTCAGGAAATATACTGAGTTGCTTACAGGCACCAATACCAGTACCGAATTGTTCATTACCCGGAAAAGCAGCCAATTTCGTCTTCCATTCGGAGATGAGGATCTGTTTGGCGATGTATCATTGCAGGATTTGCTCAATACGTTTTCACGGCTTATGACCACCATTACTCCGAACAAGGTGTTCAACGTCTACGAATCGGTAACAGTCAATGAAAAAATTGCCTTGATGCAGGAATTGTTTGAGATACAAGATTATATCACCCTGGAACAACTTATTGTCCATGATGACCAACTGCTCCATATTATCTGCAGTTTCATGGCGATTCTTGATGCCTGTAAACTCAGGATGATCACCCTCGTTCAGAGTGAACCGTTTGGTCCAATTCTCATCCGTAAGGTCGATGAGGCTTTTGAACAGGATTTTGAACACATGTACGATGATGATTTCGAGGAAATTGAGGAGGAAATCATCACTGCTCCAATCTCGGAAAGAGAAGAGGAGAGGTTTTTTGAGGAAGATGCAGATAATCTACGCACAACTACTGACGATGGTCGCGTTTTTCTGTATGATGATGAGAGTGAGGATGAGCAGATCATTCTCGACGGTGAGTGATAGGAGCGTCAGTGGTGGATAGGAAGAGGCAAGCGGACAAGGCTGGAATTCAGCAAAGCCCCCTCTTGAGTACCGAGGCCCGGTTGGTCGAAGTCATTCTCTTTTTGGAGAACGAACCGGTTAGTTTGGAACGATTGGGCAAGATGACCTCCCTCTCGGAGGAAACAACAAGAAATGCCATCACAGAACTGCAGGAACATTACCGTGAATACCTGCATGGACTGGACCTTGCTGAGAGCCAAGGTGCTTTCCAATTTTTACCTTCCTCTGATCTGCACGATAAGCTTCGTACCTGTTACGGCAAACGTGTCGACAGACGCCTCAGCCGTGCAGCCTTGGAAACACTGTCCATTGTGGCATACAGCCAACCGATTACCCGTAGGGAGATAGACAACATCCGTGGGGTCAGCAGTGACACCATCATCCGTTTGTTGCGAGACCGTGAATACATCAAGGTGATTGGAAGGAAGGATGTCCCAGGGCATCCCTGCCTCTACGGCACCTCGAGGAAATTCCTTTTCGAATTCAACCTGGCAAGTATCAGTGCACTCCCCAAGCTCTCCGATATCGACCGACTGCGATTTGAAGCAGAACCAACACAGGAGAAAGACGAAGCATGAAATTATCATATCCGCTTAGATTACAGGTCTATTTGGCAAAGAGTGGTTGCGGGTCCCGCAGATCCTGCGAAACACTGATCACCAGTGGGCGGGTAACCGTGAATACGAAACGGGTAACAGAACTGGGAACCAAGGTAGATGAAGAAGATGTGGTCATGGTTGATGACCAATTGGTGGAACCAAGTGAGAAAACCTACTACTACGCATTGCACAAGCCCAAGGGGTTCGTTTGCACGAACTGGGATCCAAACGAAAAAAACTACGCACGTGATCTGATTGATATCCCAGACAAGAATCTTCTCTTCCATATTGGTCGACTCGACAAGGATTCCAGTGGCTTGATTCTCTTCACCAACGATGGGGATGTAGCACAGAAAATCATGCATCCCTCCGAAGAGATTGAGAAGGAGTACCTGGTAAGCTGTACTACTGGCGTACGCAGGGAAGACCTGGAGGAGGCCCGTAAGGGAGTCCTCATAGATATGCCGCAGCCTTATACAATCAAACGTTTTGAGATCATCAGCAAGAAATGGGTACGGATCATCCTAACCGAGGGGAAGAACCGGGAAATCAGAAAGATTCTCAGCCACTATGGGTATGAGGTGAAGCAACTTGTCAGGATGAGGATTGGTTGTATTGAACTGGGGGACCTCAAGCCGGGTCAGTACCGGACTGTCACTTCTTCCGAGATCAAGGCACTCCTGAGTGGAGAAAATGATATTCTAAGAAAGAGTTCAGGGAGAGGATGGTAATGGTCGTAGCCATAGACGGACCGGCTGGTGTTGGGAAAAGCTCCATTGCCCAGATGATTGCAAAGACTTGCAGTTTCTACTATCTCAATTCCGGTTCGTTCTACCGAGCCTACACCTACCTGCATGTACAGGAGGGTAGGGATCCCATGAATTATCCATCGGTTTTGGAAACAGCAAAACAGTATGTACTGTCCATTGAAGATGGCCATATTTGCGTTAATGGGAGTGATATTGAAGATAAGCTCCATACCCCTGAAGTTGACGCAGTAGTAGCACAGGTATCTTCCTATCCTCCGCTGAGGAATTATGTTAATGAAC
>JAIMZO010000111.1 GCA_020054965.1 Spirochaeta sp.
AGGAGCCGTGCATAAATAAGCTATGCAAATACCTCTGATGGGGAGATGCAGTAATTCCATTCACCATGGAAATCATCCCGCGAGATGTTGATCCTTTGCAGTTCTTCCTCAGACACCTTGATGCCTGTCTCGTATTCGTTGGTGTCCAGTCCGCACTTCACCTTCAAGCCTTTCTTGGTGGTCGTCGATTCAACCAGGCTTATGATCACCATCAGCGTCTCCAGTGGTCTTCCCCTCCAGTTCTTGGAGATGTAGCTGAACAGCTGGTGCTCTATCTTATTCCACTTGGAGGTGCCAGGAGGGAAATGGGAGACTTGGAACTGCAGGCCCGTTTCATTCGCCAACTGCTGCAGCTCTGTCTTCCAGAGCCGGTTCCTGCTCCCATTGCTACCCCCGCCGTCGGCGGTGATGTAAAGCTTGCTTGCCCCCGGGTACCGGGCCATCCCCATCTCGTCCCACCACTGCCTGACGGAATTCACTGCGAACCTGGCCGTATCGGAACTGATGCCCAGATTGATGAACCCTTCGTTCCTGGCCATGTCGTACACCCCATACGGGGCGACCTTCCCCAACTCAGGAAGGGGGAAGTCATGGTCCAGGACCTTCACAGGCTGCCCTGACTTGGCGTACTCGGCTCCCTGGTTCCTGAAATTGCCCACCAGCTCCTTCTTCTTGCAATCAATGGAGATCACCGGAAGGCCCTCGGACAGGAAGGCCGCGGCTGTCTCGCTTATATGCCTGAACTGCTCATCCCTGTCGGGATGCGGTTCCCCCACCTGCAGCATCTTCTGGTTCAGCTGCAGGCTGTAGCCGAGGTCGTTGAGCATCTGCCTGACCTTGGAGAACGAAATCGAGAAGCCCTTTGCAAGCAGCGCGTCGCTCAGGTTCCTCAGGCTCTTGGTAGTCCACCTCAAGGGGGACTCGGGATTCCCGTAGCTGCTTTCCGACACCAAGCTCTCCAGGGCTTCCATGATCCCCGGTTGTGTCTGCTCTATGGATTTCCGTCCACCGCCCTCCTTGCGAATCCTGCCGGCAGGGGCCCGCTCGACTGCCCCGGAGAGCTCCTTGATACCGGCCGCGATGGTGTTCCGTGAAACGCCCAGCACCTCGCTGATTTGGCTTATCCCCCCGCGGCCTAGGCTTTCAGCCTCCGCCGCCAGATACATGCGCTTCTGGTTTTCGTCGAGGATGGGAACTATCTTCTGTATTCGTTTCGCCGCTTTTTCATCAATCATGGCTCATTCTAGCATGACGGCTAGAACAAATCAATATTGTTCAAGTTATTTATGCACGAGTCCTAAGCGATTCCTTCAAATACCATAACATGGCACGTGTGACCACCTTCAGTGATAAATTCAAGTACACCTTTGTGACATCGTTCTTTCCTCATCCAAGCCAATATTTTGATGCATCGGCGGCAATGGGTGTGAGTACTCCCAACGAAGGGGACGGACAAGGAACAGCCTTGAACGGCATCTACATGTTCATGTCTCATCGACTCGAATGGAAGATGTTCCATGATAAGGTAGGGCTTACCTTGACTGAGAGTATCATGTACCAGAGCAAGGAGAATTACTTGGATATACGGATTCTCAATCCTGCCATGATTTTTCATGACTACTATATCCGCAGCAATGCAAACTCCATTCTTGGGCTTGAGCTTGATTATACTCCTGTGAATGGATTGAATATCTATGCTCAGGCTGCAGTGGATGAGTTCTCATTACCTGGAGAACCTGTCCCCAGTGAGACAGAAACCAATTTCCCGATTACTTTTGGCTATCTGGCAGGGGTTAAGGGAGTAGTACCGGTAGCCGATGCCGTTGGCTATGGTTCCTTGGAGTTTGCTTATACTGATCCCTATCTCTATTTGCGCTATTCAGAGACTTCATCACCTGATGATCAGGGCTCGGACTACGATGACTATGGACTCAACTACGTGGGTGCCATCAGGGAGTTCACCAATGAATCTGGAATGCGCTACAACTCCGAATTCATCGGCTACACCTATGGCAATGATGCCCTGGTGGTCAACCTCAACGGTGGTGTGAAGTCCTATGGGAAGTGGAATCTGAGTGGCAATGTGTTTTACATGGCCCATGGGACTTTTGACATGTTTACCTACTGGACTAGGGTTGGTGGCGGTGTGGCTGATATTTCAACAACTCCTACATCTGGAGGGAGCGTCGGCAACTATGCTGACCCTGCGTATGCGTCCCGCAATGCAGTAGAGCATACCTTCATTGCAGGGATCTATGGCTCGTATCAAATTACTGATACCATGAGGACATTCGGACAGCTGGACTACATTGCCATCAACAATTACCAGAATATCTCAGGGCAGAAAGCAAGTGATATTCAGCTTACCCTTGGCCTGAGCTACACAATCTGATAAGGGAGTGCGTGTGAGACGACTATCCACCATTCTGTTGCTGATTGGCCTATGTGTGGGACCACTTCTTGCCACCACCGGCGCGCAGGAAGTGATCCCGCTCTCTGATCCCATCTATCAGGAGATGGACCTCCTGTACTTGATTACAGGAACAGGAACCCCTTCCGCTTCCAGGCCCTGGACGAAAGCCGAAGCCCAGAACTTGCTCTCATATGTGTCCTCAGGGGAGGAAGGGAGCACGCAGCATGCACTCTATACTTCCATACATCAAACGGCATATGAGTCACTTCGTTGGATGTTTCCTGACGAATTTGCTCTCTCGGCCAACTTGGATTTATCTCTGGAGGGTTATGCCCACCATAACCCATCGTATAACTCCTTGGGGAGATGGAACTATGCTTTCCCGGATCGAAAGCCTCTGGCTAGACTCCGGTTGGATATGGCAATATCAGATTTCTTCTACACCTATAGTGATTTGCAATATGGATACGGGCTCTATACGCACGACGATGTCATTCCTCATCTAGAGGATGATCATGATTCCTTTGGTGCGGTTATCCCTGATGCAAGTACCAATAATATCTACTATATAGATGGATCCATCCCCCTCATACAATATCAGAAACGTTTCGCAAACAACCTGATCCCTGCAAGCAAGCATTTTGACTTCCAGTGGCCGAAACGTGCAGTATTCTCGGTTGGTTCACAGCATTGGAATCTGACCTTCAGCCGAGATAGGATTTCATGGGGTAACTCCCGGATCGGGAACTTTATCTTGGATGATCATGTTGATTTCCATGAGTATCTTCGCTTTACTGCCTTCTCAAAATACTTCAAGTATGAGGCATTGACGGTTTTCTTCGATACCTACTATGCCGATGAACCACACATTCGTATGTTGCTTGCCCATCGTCTGGAATTCCGGCCTTGGGAGAAACTGACGCTAGCAATTAGTGAGAATGTCATGTACAAGGATGATTTCCTGGATGTAAGATTTCTCAATCCATCATTTATCTATCATAACCTGCATCAGAGGAGTAAGTTCAATGCAATAGCACATGCTGAACTGGCATACGTCCCTGTTTCGGGGATTCGCCTGTATGGACAGTTTGCCTTGGACCAAGCTGTTGCCCCCAATGAGGACCCTGATGAAGAGGACACAGCTTGGGCTCTTTCTTTGGGACTGGAGGTGGCTGAGCCACTGGAAAGTGGAGTGCTTTCCAGCGCATTGGAAGCTTCGATGGCCCTACCAAGTATGTATCGCAGAGATAGCGTTGACTTCTTGATGATCCGGCGGTATGCAGGACTTGGAAAGGCCGTGCATCTGCTTGACTACATAGGTTCACCCTATGGGGGAGATGCCGTGGTGTTTCTCTCTGAGACAACCTACCATGTGCCCTCTGCAGGTACCCTGTCACTTACCCTTATCACTGCCTTGAAAGGTGAAATAGATATGTACACACCGAATATTGGTGGTACCACTGATTATGGTGCTGTCCTTTTCTCCCAGAATTTGATCTCCACAGCTTTTAGTGCAACTCTCTCAGGGATGAAGGAGATTGAGCTAAGCTCCAACACTATTGAGAGCTGGAAAATATATTCCAGCCTCTCATATCTTTCATTCGGGGAATATTTACAATCAAGTCATACCTTTACAGAGAACTCTTGGGATATCCAGGTTGTTTTGGGGACCTCAGTTACTTTCTAATGGCAATGTACAGTGAGAAAATTATATCACAAGTTAAACGGTATTCATTGACGGCAAGGGTAAACTGAGGGTAGGATGAATGTAGAGATAGATCTTGTTTATGTGTTTCCTTCTGACAATGGTCTTTCTTCTGGAGTTCTGAGACGATTTCTTCTGACCGTTCCCTTTGCGTGGGGGGAATCGAAAAGTTGACGGCTGCCTGGGGAGGTGGCCGTCAGTCTTGAGGAACTATGGAACGGTAGAGCATGAGACTTCACTGTGGGGTGTGAGGTCTCATTGCTTTTTTTTGGGTTTTAGTTCTCGAAAAACCGATTTCCAATATCTTGTCGATACCAGGCACCTTCAAAATTAACCTGTTTGACACCTTTGTATGCATTCTTGTTTGCATTCATGATATTGTAGCCAATCCCCACCACTGTGACACAACGTCCACCGGTGGTAACCAATTTGCCTTCATACTCCTGGACTCCTCCGAAAAAGTAACGTGGAGCGCCTTCAAAGCTGTTAAACAGGAGGGGGGCCGGCATTGGCTCGAGGATTTTCCCAATGATGGGTTTTCCCGGATACCCCTCAGAAGCAACCACCAAGGCAACTGCTGATTGATTGGAAACCTCAAGCTTGAGAGATGAAAGCGTATCATGCTTCATGGCATCAAGAATATCGACGATGTCCGTATTGATGAGTGGAACGAATGCCTGTGTGGCAGGATCGTTGAATCGAACATGGTAATCAACAAGAATCGGTCCGTTCTTGGTGATGATGACACTGATGGTAAGTACACCCTTGTAAGCCATCTTTTCAGCCTTCAAACCGAACAATACCGGCTCGATGATTGATTCGACGAGAGCTTCACTAAGCTCTTTCTGGAGTGGAACCGGGCAAATGGAGCCCATACCCCCGGTAGGCAGTCCTCCCTCCTCGACTTTCATATAGTCGCTTGAGGTGGGAAGCATGAGATACCCTTTGTTATCCAAGAAGAGGGTAATGGTTATGGGAAGGCCGTTGAGGTGTTCTTCCAGAATGATGGGGCCAGTGGCAAGCAATCCCTTGGAAAAATCCATGAGGGTGGAGTAATCAGTGGAATCTACCATGATCCTGCTGGGAGCAATAGCATTGCTCTTTACCACGAAGCGTTCACCTTCGTGACGTTTTAAATACTCTGAGAGTTTTTCTTCATCATCAAAGAGAACGTGGGAGGAGGTAGGAATGTTGTGGCGGTCGGAAAACATACGGGCAAAATTACGATCGCCTTCAAGTTTCAAAGCCCGGTTGGGTGCTCCGAATGTGTCTATTCCCCGTTCATTGAGAAAGTCGATGACACCTGTAAAGAGTGGTGCCTCAGTACCCACAAAGACGAAGTCGATACCATGTGTTTGGCAAGCCTCATATACCTGCTCAGGGTCAGAAGGGTCAATTGACAGATTTTCCGCAATTGTCTTGGTCCCTACATTTCCAGGTGCTACATACAGACCATCAATCAGACGACTTTGAGAGAACCACCATGCAATGGCATGGTCTTTCGCTCCGGACCCTAACACTAATACTCTCATTGCATTTCCTTCCCGATGTGATTGCTCAAATAAACGTACCATTTTACCGCTTTACAGGTCAACAAGTGGACTGAGAGCCTCAAGATACTGTTCACGCCTGGAGGCATGTACCACTGCATGCTTGATTGTTGAGGTATTGGGAATTCCTTTCAGGTAACTGCAGGTATGTTTTCTCATCAATG
>JAIMZO010000112.1 GCA_020054965.1 Spirochaeta sp.
ATCCAATACCTGTTGTAATTTCTCTTGGTCATGCAAAGCATAGGCTTTACCAAGCTCACTGTTTCTTTGTGCCTGAGCTTCTTTTTCCCATTGTTCCAAGAGAAGCATTTTTTCATTTTCATCGAGAAAGATCTGGTTTCCATAGCGTTTTGCTACGTTTCCAACCATCTCAGTGAGTGTATCGAGCCTTGCATCAAGTGGAACGATGCCTACAGAAAAAGACATCGTTCCCTCTTGTGCAACAAGCGTTGAGGCGCAGAGGAGAAACAGCACAATACAGACTGTACGAAGGGCCATGTTTTTGCCCATGCCCTACTCCTCCTTCTGCCCCCATTGCAAATAACTTTCGATGAGGGGTTCGATCTCCCCATCCATGACTGCCTGAATATTACCAATGGTCATCCCGGTGCGATGGTCCTTGACCATGGTATAAGGCTGGAACACATAGGAACGAATCTGGCTTCCCCAGGTAATTTCTTTCTTCTCTATGGCATTCTTTTGGTGTTCTTTCTCTTTTTCTTCACGGTAATACTCGTACAGACGACTCTTGAGCATCTTGAATGCGACATCTTTGTTCATCACCTGGCTTCGCTCATTCTGACACTGTACGACAATTCCTGTGGCATAGTGGGTTATTCGCACCGCACTGTCGGTCTTGTTGACGTGCTGACCACCAGCCCCACCGGCCCGATAGGTATCAAGACGATAGTCCTCAGGCTTCAGGTCGATCTCGATGGTGTCATCGATCACCGGGGATGCATAGACACTGGTAAACGATGTATGTCGACGCTTCTGTGAATCAAAAGGACTGATACGTACCAATCGGTGGACACCAGCCTCTCCTTTCAGATACCCAAAGGCATATGGTCCGGAAACCTTGATGGTTGCACTCTTGATACCACCCTCATCCTCCTGGAGATCAAGTATCTGGCTCTTGAAACCGCTACGCTCGCAATACCGGAGGTACATGCGCATCAACATATTGGCCCAGTCACTGGCTTCAGTCCCACCTGCTCCTGCATGAATGGTGAGAAAGCAGTCGTTTTTGTCGAACTTACCATCAAGCAAGGTCTTGAGCCGTAGTTCTTGGTAAGTGGCCAGCATGGTCTCAATTTGTTCGTTGACCTCAGCTTCTTCTTCCGCATTATCCGGTTCATCTGCATAGATTTCCATGAGCTCGCTCATTTCATCCATTTTATCGATCAATTCTTTCCAGATATTGTATGTATCCTTCAAACTGTTGAGTTCCGTGAACAGGGCCTGTGCATTGTTTGGATCATCCCAGAATCCCGGTTCAAGTGTTTTAGCCTCGAGTTCGGCCATCTTCATTTCCATCCCTTGCGGGTCAAAGACGCCTCCATACGGTGTAGGCTTCTTCTTTTACTGATTCAAACTGTGATTTATTCTGGAAAAACATCTGTGTACTCCTATTTTCGTTCAACACGAAGACCCAAGGTAATCTTCTTTTCTCCACCACTAGCCAATACAATCGGCCATGAGGCCATGAACAGGGTGTGCTGGTAGAGCGTCTCATTCCCAAGGACTGTTTCGCTCTCAATAGTATAATCTTCCTTGAGCAAGGTAAAGCGGCTATCGCCTACCAAGGTCAGGGAAGTGCTATTGGGTTCATCATAGATTCTCAGCGATTTGACTTGCTCAAGAACCACTTCTTTCTCTTGCCATGTCACATTTTTCTTGTTTTCCAACTGGATAAAGGAAATGGGAAGACCATGTGAGTCAATCGAGAGAGGTATCTCACAGCCATAGATACAGCTTATCTGTTCCTCCCCGATGTTGGTGAGCGTTATATCTACCAAGATGGTATTCTGCCGTAGTTTGAAATGCTTGGCAATTTGCAGGCTTCCACCGATGATCGGGCTGTCCCCGGTTGTGCAGGTTGCCACATACTCGGTATTCCTACGGTCAACGCCCTCAAGATCATAGACCTGGCTTCCCATAGCCAAGCAATTCTTTTCATCCAACTTGGTATATTCGTCCATGACAAAGTGTTCTCTCAGAAAAACATCACTGAACAATCGCTGTTTTTGTCCGGGTGGGAGCTGGTGCTGATTGCCACTGGAGCTACCAAACTGTGAAAGTGGGCTGAACGTATCACCATAATTATACAAGGAAGGTAAATAGGTAAGTTCTGAAAGGGAGCCTCCTTTCGGGTCAACCACACAGCTCAAGTACTTACCAAAGAACAGATATTCACTCAAGGCATCGTGGTCAAAGTCATTGTTCACCGGATAGCTGTAATCCTTGAGTGCAGTGAGCACACTGTCCGCTTCACTGATGTATCGCCAGAATAATTTTCTGACCGATGAACGCAGCATTGGTGCATTGGCATCACAGAGATACATACTCCCACAAGAGATTTTCTGGATCAAGGCTTCCAAGCGTTTCCGCACATCCTTGTCTTTCTTGTACATGCGTGCCGTTTCCACCATGGTGGTATAGCGCCCATACAGATAGGCAAGGCTTTCATCCTTTACAAACAACTCATTGATGCAACCCAGATCCCCCTTGTTTGCATCAATACCATACCACCCTGCTTGTAGATACCCTTTCTTCGGCGGGTCATTATGGAGATATGCTTCCTCGATGGAGCTGGTCTCATACCCGAAGAACAGATCGAACAGTTGTATGGTCTGCTGTGCGGTCACTCCTGCCTGCAGGAGATGATCAAGGTTGATCATAGCCATGACAAAGGGAGGTTCGCTCTCCAGGTAGTTCCTGATATGTTCAATCAAATTCCCAAAACTGATGGTTTTTTTTGCAAAAGAGGCTATCAGGTCACTGATGGTACCATCCATTGGGATGATGGAGACAGACTTCCCCATTTCCTGCATGATGAACGGTTCATCAAATTGCTGGAGCCCTGTCTCGTCAGAGGTGGAAATGATTATTGAATCGATAAAGCAGAGATTTGCTGTATTGATGTATAGCGGGTTGAAAACCTGTCCATAACTGAAAAGCGTCTTGGACCGCTGTCCAAACCGCTTTCTCAGATAGGTGGTCGTCATTTCTATTTGGTTGGAACGGTCCTTGGGAGCGAGCAAGCTCAGGATACTCTGGTTGAATGAACCGGTAAGCATCTCAAGCTTTCCATTCTTGGCAAGTTCGGATATCAAGAGACTCACCGAACCATGGTTAGCATCAAGCCAAACGAGCAGGGGTATGCTCAAGGAAAGTTGCATGATCGCATCTTCACGTGCATGGATATGCGTGAGCAAAGGTTTGCATACAGCTTCCAATGCCCGTTCGTAAACGGGCATTGGCTCAGCATTGGTGATTTGACTGTACGCACCTACTAATAATTTCATGCACTACCGCTTGATGATACACTTGGTCGGACACGCCTCTGCAGCATCAGCAATCTGGCTGTGTGGGAGTGTCTGATCGAAAGTAGAAAGGAAACTGTCAACTTTACATCCTGATTCAGGATACTTGTTTTCACAGATTTTACAACCAATGCAACCGACTGTACACACTTTTCGTACTTTTCCACCCGGTTCATGATTGTTGCATTCAATTACATATTCACTATCTTCATAAATCATATGCATAGCACCCGTTGGGCAGATCTGCACACACTTTTCACAGCTGATACACTTCTTTTCATCAACAATGATGTATCCCTGGTCATCCCTGCTGATGGCACCGGTAGGACAAACATTGATACAGGAACCGAGATGCAAACAGGCTGACTTGCAACTGTAATTTCCACCAAAGAGCAGGAACGCGGCATTGCAGTCCTCAAGACCTTCATACTTGTAGTCTTGTGAACTCACATCAACATTTCCCCGGCACATGACATGCGCCACTTTCCTTCTCGTTTCACCAGAAGCTTCGACTTCCTGCCCCATGATCTCGGCCATTTTTTTTACCAAATCAGGACCACCAGGACTGCACAATCCAATTGGAGCTTCACCGAGGGCTACAGCTGCTGCATAGGCTGCACAACCGGCATACCCACACACACCACAGTTTGCACCAGGCATGATCTGTTCAAGAGCCAAGGTTTTCGGGTCCTTCTTGACCGCCAATTTCTTTTCAGCATAGGAGAGACCGAATCCGAAGAGTCCACCCAACACGGCGACTACTATGATTGCCATAACAATATTCACAACGATCCCCCTTATACCAGATGCAGATTGGTGAGCAGTGACTTGTCAAATGCCATAAAGGCCAGAGCCATCAACCCAGCAGAAATGAAAGCGATGGGAACGCCACGATATGCTTTCCTCACCGGTTGCAGATCAAGTTTCTCACGAATATTGCTCATCAACACAATTGCCAAGGTAAATCCAAGGCCTGCTGCAATTCCACCAACAAATGCCTCCATGACATTGTACTCGTTGGTGATATTGATGATGGCGATACCCAAGACTGCACAGTTGGTGGTAATCAGGGGAAGATAGATGCCCAGAGCCTTGTATAAGGCTGGACTGATCTTCTGGATCACCATCTCCAACAGCTGTACCAAACTAGCTATAACCAGGATAAAGGTCAACGTCTGCAGGTACTGCAGATTAAAGGGAACCAACAAGAAGTAATAAATCGCCCATGTTACCACAGAGGCTACGGTGGTCACAAAGGTTACAGAGGCACCCATACCGATGGCATTCTCACTGTTCTTTGAAACACCAATGAAGGGACAAACACCCAGGAACTGTACAAGAATGAAATTATTGATGAAAATAAAGGTGATTAGTATTGCAATATAACTCATCTTATCTGTCCTTCTTTCGTGAGGAGTTCCAATCGAAGAACGCCTTCAGGAATCCCATGATCAACAATGCACCAGGGGCAAGGGAGAGCACCCTGATCGGATTGTCGTAGAACCAAGGGATGTTGATGACACCACTGAAGTTCCCCATCGGGAACAGGGTGATGGTACCCGAACCAAACAGTTCACGGATCAGTGCAATGAGCGTAAGTCCCAAAGCAAATCCAATTGCCATCCCGATTGCATCCAGTATGCTATCCACAATCGTATTCTTGCTTGCAAACGCTTCAGCCCTTCCCAGAATGATGCAGTTTACCACAATCAATGGTAGATACACGCCCAAGGCATTGTAAACAGCAGGGACAAAGGCATGCATGACCATCTCGGTAATGGTTACCAAAGTGGCGATAACAACGATATATGCCGGAATATGAATGGATGAGGGAATTATATGTCTTAGGCCTGATATGATGATATTGCTGAACAGCAACACAAACAAGACACCTGCAGACATGCCGATTGCATTGGAGACCTGGGTGGAAACACCAAGTACCGGACAGAGTCCCAACATGAGGACAAATATCGGATTTTCCTTGAAAAATCCTTTGGTGAGTTCTTTTGGCCTCTTACTCATTTCGTACCTCCAAGCGCTTTCACATATGCACTACCTGCGTCAATTGCCTTCCCGACCGCGGTGAATGTGACAGAGGCACCGCTTACAGACTGTGCATCACTGTCAGAAAGCATATCCTTTGAAGTGGGAACTGCCTTATCACTTCCGGTTCCCATGAACTTATCCATATATGAAGCATCCGCTGCCTTTGCACCAAGACCGGGTGTTTCTGAATGGTTCAGGACCTGGGCTGCAAGCAACTCTCCAGAGAGAGCGTACGAGGCAACCAAGGTTATCTGACCACCGTAACCGGCACTCTGCAAGCCGAGGATGTATCCAACCAGTTCACCGTTGTCGGTAAGATCGATTAAATAGGTGACATACTTGTTGCCTTCAACCATTTCCTAGATCGGAAGA
>JAIMZO010000113.1 GCA_020054965.1 Spirochaeta sp.
GAAATTGTTAGGAACTACACTGCTGGATGGAGTAAGCATCCAAGTCAAGGAGACGATGCTCAATCTTCTACTGGGTTTCCTTGTACTTCGTCTGAAGAAGATACATCCACTGTACTGGATTCTCCTGGGAGCGGTTCTTGGGATTGTTTTGCGCCTCCCTTCGTAAGATACTGGACCATATGAGCATACCAACTCCCCTCTCCTTCGATTGAAGCGAGTAAGGCAAATGCATCCTTCTCCATCTGGTGTTCCTGCACCAAGGAGAGGGCAAGTGCTTTTGCCTGTTCCATGAAACCCCAGTTTGCAGCTAGTACAGCTACCTCGAACTTTTCTGCATAGAGCGTCGGATTCAAGCTGAAAATGCTCTGGTATACCCGCAAGGCTTGCTCGTACTGGTTTTGCACTGCCAATGCCTTGGCCTGCAGAAAAAGAAACGAGAGATGGGTAGGGAAGTTCTGGAATGAAGCATTGCTCTTTTCTATCACCTGGCTAACATCACCAAGGTGGAAAAGAGCCAACTGCTCATTGTATTGATAGGAGGCCTGACTGGGGTCGAGAAGTACCGCCTCCTTGTATAACTGCGCAGAAGCCGCATACTCCTGATCCTGGAAAAGCTGGCTTGCCTTTCCCGCTGCCAAGGCTGCCCGTTTCCCACTGCCCATGGAGGTACAGGAGAAGAGGAGCAACATGCAGGACAGCAGCAAGACAGTCAGTATCCTTTGCATCAGCGCTCCAGAACCGTCTGTTCTATTTCCCTCACCTGAGCACGATAGAGATTGGTGATGGCAGAACCGTAATCAGCAATAAGCTGGATGATGTTCCTTGGCGTATCGCTGTCATCCATACCGTTGAGTCGGTCTCCTGCATCTCCCAATCCAGGCAGGATATACGCAGCATCGTTGAGTACTGGATCCATCCAGAGCGTATAAACTTCCGCCCCTTGGATGGCTCGGGCGATTCGCAGGGAACCCTTGAGCGCACTGATGACATTGATGAACTTAACTGACTTGGGCTTCACCCCGTTGTCCTTCAGGTATTTCACAATGGTAACCAGACTCCCCCCGGTTGCATTCATGGGGTCGGCGAAAATCAGATCCTTCCCGTCAAGTGATTCGAGATTAAAATAGGATGTATCCAGATCAAGAATGTAATCCATATTTGCCTCTTTCTTTGAGTCATCCCGCTTGATCTTGAACAAGGCAAAAGGGGTGACAAACTTATCAGTGGAGTATTCCTGGATCTCCTTGCTGAGAATCATGCTGGGAAGCAGCGCTCCTCGTAGCATAACACACATGACACTGTTCTTGATCAAGGAGTCTACGTCTGGGATTCTGTGTACCGCATAGTTCCTGACCGGGCTGGTGACCGGTGTCTTGGTGATGATCGATCGTTTGGTAGGCAGTGCAGCATCAGCAAATACGTGGGAGAAGAGCATCTCGTATGCACGTTGGATGTAGTAGAGAAATTCCTCATGGCCGGTACTGGGATCGCGAAGTTTTGCAATCAATCGGCTTGCCTGCCCATGCTGTTCCTGAGGGGTCTCGAATGAGTAGACGTGAATGGAAGGTTCCTCTGCACAGACATCCTTGAGATACCGTCCAATCTCCTTGGCACTTGCAACCAGCCCTTTGCGGGATTCTTCAAGTCTTCCTACATCGCTTGCCGTCTCGAGCACGGAACAATGATGAAGCGACTGTTTGTACAGCTCATCAACATGGGCGATTTTATCCTTGTCCGAATCCTTGAGATATCCATCAAGGTCGGTTGCGTGTAATACAATTTTATTCATGTTGCTATTTCTCCTCAGCAATGGCCTCTGATTCTACCCCAAGATAGTGAGTCTGTCACCCCTTTACAGAGCCTGCAGTAACCCCTTTGATGAACTGAGTGCTCATAGCAAGATAGAGAACAAGGACTGGAATTGCAGAGAGGGTGAGAACCGCCAGTACTTTTGACCAGTCAGTCTGGTATTGTCCAAAGAGACGGGTCACTCCAAGTAGCAATGTCTTGTGCCGTTCATCATTGATGAAAATCAGGGGAAACCACAGGTCGTTCCAGAATGGGATAAGGTTGTAGATTGCCGTTGTGGCAAGGGCAGGGCGGATCAGGGGGAGAATCACCAAGGTATAGATTCTTCCGCTGGTGGCACCATCAATGATGGCTGCTTCATAAAGGTCCTCAGGCAGTTCCCTGATGAAGGTGGTAAGAATGAATACCCCGACAGGAAGTCCCATGGCTACATAGATTGGGGGAAGTGCATAGATGGTGTTGAGTAGTCCAAGAGTCCTTATTATTTCCAGCAATTTTATTGAGGCTATCTTGATGGGAATCATCATCCCTGCAATAAAAAAGAAATAGATAATCTTTGCAATGCGACTCTTGTAGCGTGCCAATGCATAGCCGGCAAGACTTGCAAGCAGGGTTACCAGCACAAGAGAGATGGAGACAACAAGAAAACTATTCTTGAAATAGGTCAAGAAATCACCATCCCGAATAACGGTGGTGTAGTTGGAGAAATTCCAGGTCTTGGGTATCCAAAAAGGGTTCTCATAGATGGTCAAACGTGTCTTGAATGAATTGATCACCAGTGTCCATAAAGGAAAAAGCACAATGAATGCCCATGATACCAACACAATATGGGAGAGTACATGCCTGTTCTCTTTTCGTAAGGATCCGCTCATGTCAGGAACTCCTCTGTGTATTTTTCAGGGTTGGAATGACCAATACCATGAGCAGGAGAAAGGTGATGGTTGCAATGGCAGCTCCCAGCCCTGCATCTGGAATCCCGATAGGATGTTGACCTGCAATACCATAACGGTAGAACAGTGTTCCAATAAGATCGGTGGAGTACTCTGGTGCTCCATTTACGTTCTCCATAGCGAAAACGATATCAAATGCATTGAAGTTGTTCACAAAGGTAAGCACGGCGATGATTCCGACAACCGGTTTGATAAGGGGAAGCTTGATGTACCAGAATGTTTTCCCATTGCCAGCTCCTTCAAGTCGTGCTGCCTCCAGCAATTCGGTACTGATGTTTCTCAATGCTGCAACAAACATCATGGTAGGGATACCGAGCCACTGCCAGCAAGAGACAAGTGAGACAGCCCAGAGAGCTGTATTGGTATCTCCTAGGTAGGGATGCTTGAGAAACGGCAATCCGATGGAAACGAGGAAATCACCAGCCCATACGGGGCTGAGCATCAGTTTCCACAGATAGCCGGTAACCAGAACAGCAAACGTCGTGGGAATGAAGATGATGGTCTGGTATAGATGTCTTCCTTTCATGGTTTCTTGGGTCAGCAGAACGGCAAAAAAGATACCCAGTCCATTCTGGACAATGAGATGCACAAAAAAGAATTTCCAGGTATTGAAGAAAGCTCCCCAATACCGAGTAGAGATTTCCGGGTCAGAAAACAGTCGTTTGAAATTATCAAGACCCACAAAGATTCGGGTTGCTTGGCTGTTCCCACTGAAAAAACCCAAACGTAATGAGTCAATGAGAGGGAATGCCATAAAGACGATATACACAAGCAACGCTGGAGCCAAATAGAGCAACCAGGGAAAATGACGAGCGTGTTTTGGACGCATATGCTACCTCAGAGCCTTCCCGGGCATGAGCCCGGGAAGTTGGATTCTACAACGGAACGTTACATCAATGCCCAAACAGAGTCAGCAGCCTGCTTGGCGGTAACATCTCCCTTCATCACCTTGATAACCGCTTGGTTCATGGGTGCATAGAGATTCATCAGCTTGGGCCACACAAATCGTGCATCAGTTTCCTTTCCTGCATTGAGTGAGAGGAACTCATTTGCATGAGGATCCTCAAGCTTGATGGGGAAATTGATCATTGGGAAGTATCCACTGGGCAGGTTCTGGCTTGCTGTGGTTGCTCCTTCCTCAGTGCAGAGCCATGCGAGGAATGCCTTCGCCTCCTCAGGATACTTGGTTGCCCTATTCATGGTGATAGCCATATCGGGGTGGAAGCAGATGGCCGTGTCCTTTCCCTTTGGAGCAGGGATGGCAAACAGGCCCCATTCAAAGGATGCATCCTTGTAGACACCGGCCGTCCAGCTGCCGTCCACGAACATGACCGCTTTTTGGCTGTTGAACAGTACCTGGCTGTCATTGTACGTAACGGACTCAAAACCATCAGGACAGTAACGTGCTACATCTGCCATGGCCTGGTAGGCTGCTATAAAGTTTTCATCATTGAGAGGAAGTTCCCCATTCTCATATTTCACCCGCATGTCGGCCCCTCCGATATAATTGGGGAGCAGACCGAAGAAGAAGGTCTCAAGAATATCCCACTCATCAGCCAATCCATTGGCAAGGGGGGTATACCCCCTGTTTTCAAGGGTGTTGCAAAGTGAGAGGAATGATTCCCAGTTGTCTGGAATGGCAAGTCCTTCCTTCTCGAAAATATCCTTGTTGTAATATACCGCATGGCTCACTGCGGCAAAGGGAACGGCGAACATGGTACCATCATCCATCTGCCATGGGGCAAGATTGCTTGCGGAGAAGTTATCCATGAGTCCCGGTATATCGGTACAATCGGCAAAATAGCCGGCATTGAACAACTCCTGACCTGCTGCGTAAGAACGGGCGTACATCAAATCGGGGCCGGTTCCACTGTCCAGTTGTAGACGCAGGGTAGCGTTGTAGTCTGGCGGGTTTGTCGGCTGGAACCTGATCGTTACCTCAGGAGCCAGCTTTTTATAGGCAGCAAGCAAGCGATTCATCTGCTCTACGTCATCGGTTCTCCAGGAACCCATGGTGAGCACTACACCATCAGAGGCTTCGGCCTTTGATCCTTGGGCGGAAACAGGAAGCAATACACAAAGAAGCAACAGCATAGGTAGAAGAACGTGCAATCGTTTCATACAATACTCCTTCTTTAGTGATAATTTGTTATAGTATAGCATTAAATAAACGAATGTTTGTAAATTATCTACTTGTTTACAAGGGGAGGACAAAATAGGGTCTTTGTGGTAGGATGCAACTATTCTTCTGTTGTGAGGTGTAACATGAATTTAGTTTTTCTCGGCCCTCCGGGTGCCGGTAAGGGGACCATCGCGTCCGAGGCAAAAAACCATTTTGGCATTCCCCATATCTCGACCGGCGACCTGTTTCGCAGTCATATCAAAGGGGATACTGAACTAGGCAAGCAGGTGAAAGCTATTTTGGCTGCTGGCGATTTGGTTCCTGACTCAGTAACCATTGAGATGGTAAAACAGCGTTTCCTTGAATCTGATGCAAAGAATGGTTTCATCCTTGATGGATTCCCACGCACCATTGCCCAGGCTGACGCACTCGCTGAGATGAAAACGCTTGACGCAGTTGTAAATTTTGTCCTTGACCGGGAGCAGATCGTCAAACGGCTGAGTGGAAGAAGAGTGTGTAAATCCACAGGAAGAACGTATCATATTCTTTACAATCCACCAAAGGTGGAGGGTATTGATGATGAAACAGGTGAACCTCTCATCCAACGTGATGACGACAAACCAGAGGCCATCCTGAATCGCTTGAGTGTCTATGAGCAGCAGACAGAACCCCTTATCGCATACTATCGAGAAAAAGGGCTGCTGGTCGATATCGATGCTTCCCCGGCTCC
>JAIMZO010000114.1 GCA_020054965.1 Spirochaeta sp.
CTCCAAGTTTTTCCCTGGATTAATCCTTTCTGCAGAGACAGGAAGCTGGATCATCTCAGCAGGCAGGACTTTGGCGAACTTCTTGCTGGCAATGGTCTCATTTCCCTGTTTCACGAGAACTGTACAACCACGACCCGGCCTCTTCGGTCTCAGGGAGAGTGTAAAATCCTTCTTCCCAGTAATTTTCTGCGGAACTGCATAGGCTACAGAGGCATCGACTGCTATCTCGATTGCCGCCTTCCCAAACGAGGAAGAGCAGAGATATGCTTGTATGGAATGGGCCATGTGTTCAGCCTCGGTGGAAACGAAATCCACAAGGTCGTGGACCTGCAGGACATTGCCAGAAGCGAAGATACCAGCACAACTTGTCTGGTAATGTTCATCCACTACAGCCCCTTTGGTCATCGGATCGAGCACAACACCGGCGCCAAGGGAAAGCTCATTCTCAGGGATAAGCCCTACTGAGAGGACAAGTGTATCACAACTGTATGCTTTTTCTGTTCCCGGAATCGGTCGATACTGTTCATCGACCTGTGCTACGGTTACACCTTCAAGGCGGGCATGTCCTTTGATATCAACCACCGTATGGTTCAAGAGAAGAGGGATCCCATAATCATTGAGACACTGCTCGATATTGCGTGGCAGACCACTCGCATAGGGTTGGACCTCAAGGACAGCTTTTACATGCGCCCCTTCAAGGGTCAACCTACGGGCCATGATCAGACCGATGTCACCGGAGCCTAGAATCACCATCTCTTTTCCCGGCATGATGTTCGCTAGATTCATATAGGATTGTACAACCCCTGCAGTATATACTCCTGCGGGTCTGGTCCCTGGAATACTGATCGCACCACGTGTCCGTTCCCTGCAACCCATGGTCAAGGCTACCGCCTTGGCCTGGAATTCCAGCACTCCGCTTCTCGAGACAGCGGTCACGATCCTTCCAGCAGTCACTTCGGTTACCGTCACCTCAGTCATATAGGGAATGTTCAGCTCTCTTACCTCGTCAATGAAGCGCTGGGCATATTCAGGACCACTTAGTGATTCACCAAACCGCTGAAGGCCGAATCCATCATGGATGCATTGCCGCAGGATACCTCCCAATTGCTTCTCCCTCTCAAGGATCAGGATATTGGTAATCCCAAGCTTGTACAGCTGGACGGCTGCAGCCAGCCCCGCAGGCCCTCCACCGATGATAATGACATCCTTATTCTCCATCCAGGACCTCCCTTACCTTGCCGATGAACATTCCAGAGCCCTTGTGTTGGTACATCACCTCATGTTCTTTCACTTTACACTGCTCCTGGATCAGGGCGGTGATTCGTGTTTCACAGTACCCCCCTTGGCATCTACCCATGCAGGCCCGGGTTCGGTTCTTGATGCCCGTCAATGTCACCGCTCCAAGAGGATTGTTGATCGCCTGGACAATCTCAGCCCGTGTAACAGTTTCGCAGCGACAAACTATCTCACCATAGTCAGGATCATTGGCGATGAGTTCTTTCTGCCGTTCTTTCGACTGTTCTGCAAAACGCACAATTCCCTTCCGGTATGGATTGAAATCATTGTTTGCCTCCAGAACTTCTTTCTCCTGAATCCTTGCCACCACACGGCGGGCAATGGGCAGGGCACAGGTAAGTCCGGGAGACTCGATTCCGATCAGGTTCACCACCCCCGGATGGTCATCACTGGTCTCAATAAGGAAGTCCAGGACCTCACCTGTCTCAGGGTCTATCCGTTTCCAACGGGTCCCGGCAAAATTCCTGATGAAATACTCAGCCTTCATATGCTTGAATATCGCCGACCCGTCTTTTATAAGACCCTGCATATGATCGCGGGTGCAAGCATAGTCGTCAGGACCCTCGGTGATATAGGAATCAGGACCTACCAAGATGTTTCCGTCGACAGTAGGTGTTGCATGGGTGGAGAAGCCCCCTTTTGCATTGGGTGCTGGATAAACGGGAATGTCCATGAAATCCTTGGCTTTCTTGTCCAGCACATAATATTCTCCCTTGAAGCCCCTAACCTGGTGACCATGCAAGCCCAGCATTTCCGATATGGTTACACAATGCATCCCGGCGCAGTTCACAATCCAGCGGCTGGAGAAAACCGAATCACCAGCTGTGACCTGAAAGTACTCCCCCTGCCTTTTGATTGCCTTGACTTCACTGTCAAAGAAAAAGTCCACACCGTTCTGATGGGCATTCTCTGCAAGGGCTATGGTGTACAGCATCGGATTGAGGATGCCAGAATCTGGGCTGTATAGGGCAAACTCTCCCCCTGCACTGTTATCAATCTGGTTAAGCCTGGCCTTGTCGATCATCTCCAGGCCTTGCACCCCATTCAACTCCCCGATTCTCTTGAACTTGAGGATGTTTTGCCTGTCCTCATCACTAAAGCCTACCACCACTTTGCCGGTTCGCTTGAAGGGGATATCAAGTTCCTTTGCCACTTGGTCAAACTCACGATTCCCTTCCACCGCACACTCGGCTTTCAGGGAACCGGGCTTGTATGTGAAACCTGCATGAAGCATGCCGGTGTTCCTGCAGGAATTACCGCACGCCACATCGAGTTCTTTCTCAAGGACACCGATCTTAAGACGGTATCGGGAAAGTTCCCTCGCAACAGATGATCCGATGACTCCACCCCCTATGACAAGGATGTCGTAGGTATTTTCCCTCATGCATTGTCTCCTGTAGTCTCTCTAAGGTGTTCAGCGTAGACTCTATTTCGTTGTAGATGCTTTCTCATGGCAATCTCAGCACGTTCGGGGTTTTTATCCCTGATGGCGTCCAAGATTTCGCGGTGTGTTGCAATGGTTGTCTCGGTGAGAGGTTTTCCATACAAGTAGGCGAAGATCTTGACAGCAGAATGGATGATCGGGATAAGCGTTGATGCCAATTGATTGCCTGATGCCTGTGCTATCGTCTCATGGAAAGCGATATCTTCATCTGTCCATGGCAACCCTTCTGCAATATTCGCCTCTATCGCCAACAAGGATGCCTCAATCTTCATCATCCCTTCCTTGGTTACACGTTTGGCAGCAAGAGAAGCAATCTGGGGTTCGATCATGAGGCGCATCTCATACAGGTCCATCGACAGTTTCTTCTTGTCCTTGATGAAAGCCAGACCAAGCGGGTCCTCGACCTGACCCGGTTTTTCGGCTACAAACGTACCGGTCCCCCGCTTGATCTCAACAACATGCCTGGATATCAGTATCTTGATCGCTTCCCTGATGGTACCCCTACCAACATCCAGTTTTTCAGCAAGCTGGAATTCACTGGGCAGTTGCTGCCCTGGCTTGAACTCGGCATTCATGATGGTTTCTGCCAATCGATCAGCAGTCTGCTCCGCCAAGGTTTTCTTGGTACGGATAGTTGTTTCCATGGATAATCCCTCTATTTCAACAACAGATTAACACGTATGACGTGCTACGTCTAGAACAATTGAGAATACGCCCATGAAGATACGTGAAAAGTGTTCATGTATAGAGAGCATTGAGATCAACTGTAGAGCGAAAAAAACTCCCTCAAGCTTGCACCCTTGAAGGAGTTCCGCATATGCGCGGCCTGCATCTGCCGTTACCTCATAATGAGGGGGAAACAACGACAAGATACACGGTGGGAGAGAGTATATGACATAAGCCACTCGCCCACTCGTTTGGACATTTACACTATATCAACAAAAACCTTGTCTGTTAAGTCCTTTTAAGACTTTTTTTCATTTCTTAGTTCATGAACAAATTGCTATTGTCCTATTACTAAGTATCAGTACATCTCATATACAATCGAAACCATGGAAGAGACTTCCATGGATCCTGCAGGAATCTCGGTAGCCATGTCATAAGCGACAGCAGAGGCTGCTTCCATCTTCATCCTTGTATTGTATGGGTTGCTAGCAACGGAGTATTCACTGATGGTAACGGGGGAGCCAACCTGCATGGCCGAACTTTCTGCATAGAGCTCTGCTTTTGCCTTCGCATTCCCGATTGCTTCCAATCGTGCCTGCTTTAGTGCCTCACTCTTGTCCTCCTTGTCAAGCTGTACAGAATTGAGATAGATCCCGCTTACCTTTCCCATCTGGTCAATAATGGAACCAAGGGCCTTCAGGTCACGCACCTTCACTGAAAGACTCTGGCTTGCAACCTGCCCTTCCAGGATCTGTTCTCCTTCATCCCATCGGTAACTGGGCCTCAAGTTCAGTGAGGTGGTCTTGATATCAGCCTCAGCTATCCCATACGCATCAAGCACAGAGAGAAGTTGTGCCAGCTTTGCATTCGCAAGCCTTTGGGCTTCCTCAGTGGTCTTCCCCAGTTCACTGACCTGGATGGAGAACGTAGCAATATCAGGGGTGACGGTAATCTTTGCCGTTCCATTCACCTCGATTGTCCGTACCAAATCCTTTCCTGTCATGCAGGAAGAGAATAAAATGACCATGGCAAGCGCCAATACAGGCAACAAAAGACCTATTCGTTTCATCTCAGTTACTCCTTCTTTAGTGTGGTCACCAACTCAGGACGCTTCTGTGCCTCCCGAAGGAAGAAACCCAAGGCAATCATCATAATACCATTATCATAGATGCCGGTGCCCATATCCGCAACCACCTGGGATACCGGTACAGAGAACACATCCAGCTGTTCGTTCGGATCAAGCTCCTGTCCGGTGACATGCTCAGCCCCCTCGACGAGATAGAAATAGGAACGGTTGTTCATGAACGCAGAGTTGGGGTTGACATTGCCCAAGGCAGTAACCCTGCCACCGGCAAGACCGGTCTCCTCCCGCAATTCCCTGAGGGCTGCATCGAGGGGATCTTCCCCCTCTTCCACCACCCCGGCAGGAAATTCCCGGGTAACGGTATTCGACCCATGACGAAATTGCTCTTCCATGATCATCATGGGAACACCATGTTCGTCACGGTACCAAGGGATTATCGTTACCCAGTTGGGTGCGTCCACCTCTATAAAGGAAGAGCTCCGTCCATCAGTACTGGTACGATGAACGGTGCAAATATCAAAGATGGGCCCCTTGAAGACCCGCTGACGCTGTCCAGACTTCCAAATGAGATGCTTCGTCTCCTTGCTCCCCCCTTCTTGCGAAAAAGGATCAAACATATGCTTACTCTCCTTTCCTGGATGGGCAGTTACTGCTGCATGAGGAACAAGCAGAAGGTGCACAGGAAGCAGTTCCAGCAAAATCGGTCGAACGATGGGACGAGACAGCAGTGCCGCTGTTGATCATCTCGGCAATTGCCTTCAATGCAGCAGAGGAAGGGCTTGTAGGTTGCATGCTCAGATAACTCTTGCCTGCATCCTCAGCCTCCATGAGTGGCACTTCCAGAGGGACACGTCCCAGGAAGGGAACACCCATCTCCTCGCACATCTTCTTTCCCCCACCAATTCCAAAGATGGGAATCTCTGTATTGCAGCCTGGACAAATAAGACCACTCATATTTTCCACGACGCCCAGGATTGCCACACCCATCTTCCTCGAGAAACTCACACTTCTTCGTGCGTCAAGGATTGCGACCTCCTGGGGGGTGGTTACGATGACCGTCCCGGTAAGTTCTGGAATCGTCTGGCAAACAGTGAG
>JAIMZO010000115.1 GCA_020054965.1 Spirochaeta sp.
TGACGATTACTTCTTCCTCAAGCTCTTCGATGCCAGCAGGAAAGACTATGTCAGGAACCCTGTGGCTGAGAGCATCCCACAAGATTTATGATTGAGCCCGAAAGAAATGTACTCCCTCGTTAAAGCCCTCGATTCAACGAGGCCTATTGATTGTACCAGCGGCTGGTATGACCAGGGCATTGGTGATTTCTCTTCCCGCCATGTATATTTCAAACGATATAGCCACAAACCGACAAACTCGGCAGAGCAATAATTCTCTCAGAATTTATGTATTGGGTTGAAGGGAATGATGATGAAGGAGAAAAGCCCTTTGGATATAAGCATCTGCATGATCGTATAGCATTCAATGATGCCTTCTTCAGGCTCTACGAGGAAGACGTATATCCTGCCAGACAAAAAGGGCTCGCGGCTTCCGTCTATACCCAATTGACTGATGTACAGCAGGAACTCAATGGATTGGTTACCTACGACCGAATGGTGGTAAAGCTTGATGAGGTGGTTGCCTTACAGGTTGTTGCCTTGCTTCTTGGAACGGAAGAGCGAGAGTAGTTCCACCTTCATCAAAGCATAGGAGAGGATCCATACCACAAGCGATCCAAGGGCTACCAGGGAGAGTATCAAGAAGTTTCTCAGGTTGGACCCACTCTGGTACCAAGTCATGCTGAATGACGCATAAAGCAAGCAGTAGCCGAGAATCGGTATATTTGCGGCTACAGTACGCAGCAAACCTCGTCTCAGTTGTGTATCTTTTATCGGATTGTAGAGATCTTTCAGTTTGAATGACAAGAATCCCAGGAGCACTGCATAGCTTATCCCATTGGCAAGAGCAAGCGATATGATCCCCCACCCGAGCGAGATGAAGACCCACATGAGAATGATGTCCACCATGTTCTGGAGAAAGGTGATCTTGGTCATCATGGCATAGCGGTTTGCACTATATCCGAGACGAAGCAGCATTGCATACCAACTGGTGGTTACCATGAACAACAGGAAGGGGCGAAGAGCCAATGCGGTCAGTTGGGCATCAGCAAGCGTGTAATTGCCGGTCTGCAGTACCACACTGACACTCTCCTGGCTAAGGAAGAAAAGAATAATTCCACTGGGAAGCAGGAGACTGGTTAGTTGCACAATACTTACCCGGGTATGTTTTTGCATCTCCTGCATGTGGCCAAGTGCATAGGAGCGACTGAGCAAGGGCAGGCTAACGGCACTGATTGCGTTGAAAAAGACCCCGTAAGGCGTCTGGTAAAAGATTGTTGCATTTGCGAAGGCTGTTACACTCCCTTCGCTCAAGGTGGATGCAAAGTGATAGGTCACCAACTGCGTGAGAACCTGCATCCCCATTCCGAGCACAACCAAGGACCATGCCCCAATGACAGGTTTCAGCGGTGTATCTGCCTTCCTTATTGCTGGTTTCAGCCGATAGCCATAGCGTCTGAGCATAAGGTAGGAGTAGGAACCTTGCAGCAGTCCTCCAACCAGAGTAGCCCAGGCCATACTCATTGCACCAAGGTAAGGGGTGAGATACTGTACCCCGAAAATTACAGATAACGAGAAAAGCAACGGGGAAAGATATGCATGGAGGAAGTTGTGATGAGATTGCAATACACCATTGAAAATTGCCGCCATGCTGATGGCTGCCAGATAGACCATGAAGAAAGGAAGCAGTTTTGCGCCCAAGGCAACCTGGGCACTGTCAAAGTCACTGATAAGGGAAAGGAACTCTTCACCAAAGAAATAGGAGAGCAATACCAATGGTATTAGAAGCATTGTCTGGTAGGTGCAAAGCAAGCTGAAGAGATGAAGAGAGCTCCGCTTCTTCCCTAATCCAAGTAGGCTGGAGAAAGCAGGAATGAGAGCTGAGTTGACGGCCCCTTCAGCAAAGAGTTTTCGGAAATTGTTGGGGATGTTGAATGTGAAGTTGATCACATCGGCCACCCCACTCGCTCCAAAGACCGAGGAGAGTACACGAGCTTTCACAATCCCGAGCAGCCTGCTTGCAATCGTGCAGAGCATGATTGCAAAACTGCTTTTGGCTGTCTTGCTACTTTGCGTAGAATCTTGCAAGGTATTCCCTTTTAAAGGAAGCAAATCGATTTTCCCTGATAGCCTGGCGGACACGTTCCATCAGTCGGTAGAAGTAGGTCAGGTTGTGTTCGGTGGCCAGCATGCCTCCAAGCATCTCGCCGGTCTTGATAAGATGATGCATGTACGCTCTGCTATACTGTGTACAAGCCCTGCAGGTACAACCCTCTTCAAGTGGGCCATGATCGAATTTATGGATTGCCTTCTTGAGTGTAATGACACCGTCATCGGTAAATATGCCACCATTCCGTGCCATACGGGTTGCAAGGACGCAATCGAACATATCAATACCGTTTTCCACTGCTTCCAGGATATAGTCTGGACTGCCGATACCCATGACGTACCTTGGTTTCTCCTTGGTTATCAATTCAGCAGTATAACCAAGATAGTGGGAGAACTGTTCTCTACTCTCACCTACCGAGAGCCCACCGATGGCAATCCCAGGGAAATCCATCGCATTGAAGAATTCGGCACTCTGCTTTCGCAGGTCCTCATAGAAGTTGCCCTGGACTATGCCGAATAGGTTTCCCTTGAACTCCTCTCCCAGCTTCTGGCGATGTTCAATTGCTCGTTTAGCCCAAGCATGGGTGATATTCATCGCCTCAGTGGCCGCTCGATGGTTGATATCAGGTGGAGTGCATACATCATGGCACATGGCAATGTCGCTGCCGATGACTTTCTGTATATCCACTACATTCTCAGGTGTGAAAATATGTCTTGAACCATCTATATGACTTTGGAAGGTCACGCCCTTGTCTCCAATTTTCCTGAGCCCTGAAAGGCTGAATACCTGGAAACCGCCACTATCGGTGAGCAAATTTCCATCCCAGTGAGAGAAATCATGCAGTCCACCAAACTGGGAAAGCACCTCAAGCCCTGGTTTGAGATAGAGGTGGTAGGTGTTGCCAAGGATAAGCTTGTATCCGATTTTCTTGACATCCTCGTGGAACATTGCTTTCACTGTTCCCTTGGTGCCTACAGGCATGAATACCGGTGTCTCCACTTCTCCGTGGCCAAGTGAAAGGATACCCAGGCGAGCATTGCTGGTGGTATCCTGATGGATAGTTCGAAATATTGCCATACAAATCCCCTAACGTAATACAGCTCTTTCTGCCAGTGCTATGCATACTATCACAATCATTGGGATTGCCATACCCCAAATGGGAGCGATAACCCCCTGTTTTGCCATGATGATGGTGACCATCTGTACCACGAAGTATATCACGGCAATGGAGAGGCTGGTAATGATGCTGAAAAGGAGTACGTTCTTCTTGTACCGATAACTGATGGTGCAGGCAATGAACAACAGGACAAGTGGATTGAGGTGCTCAAGCAAACGCTTGGTGAGATCAGTGGCTAGTTCAGGATATCGGGATGGATCGAGCACGTGCATGCGTCTCAGGTAATCAACCGCTGTTGCAAGCTCCATGGTGGTGATGTCATTGCTCAGGTTCCTGAAATAGGAAGGGGCAAGCGTGAACTCATCAAGTCTCAATTCCTCTACTTCACTTGAATCAACAACCAAGCCATCCCCATCAATCTTTTGGAATCTGACCCGCTCCATCCTCCACGTTTCTCTTTCTTCTTCCCAAAAGGCCCAGGCTGCGTCAACCCTTGCCTTCATTGCCCCTTCATCATCAAGCAGGACCACGAGTACCTGGGCCAGTCGTTTCTGCTCATCACTATACTGTCTTGCATGCACTACATAATTGCCATCTGGGTCACGCAGGGTAATATTCCTATTGTCATAGGTACTGCGTAATCCAAACAGTTCGTCCTGTTTCATCTCACGAGTCCTCTGCGCTGGTATGAAGACATACTCTCCAAAACCAAATTCCAGAAGGCTGAAAAGAATCCCAAGTACGAGAATGGGGGTGATGATCCTGCGATAACTCAACCCGCTTCCCAGCAAACAGATATATTCATTATTGGCTTGTAATTGTGAAAGGAAATAGGTGGCTGAGAACAAGAGGGATGGACCGAGTGCGAAGAGTACAGCCTGGGGGGTATATAGTAACGTCAATGTAAGGATGGTAAATGGCTCTACCTCATTCGTAAGATACCCATCAAGATTGCTGAATAAGTCAACACTGAGCAGCATAAGGGTACATAACACCAAGGTGAGAGTTGCTACCATAGTGACTGAACGGGCAACGTAGCGGTCATGCAGTTTCATAGACGCCTCGCAAACAGCATGATCAGGATGCCGGTGAAGAACATCAATACGTTGGGTATCCAGATCAGGAATCCTGGGTTTATGGGGAACTTGAAAATCTGCATTTGTGAGAAGAAAAGGAGATACCAGTAGAGTACCGCTACCAGCATTGACATGCCAAATCCAATAAGCCTGCCATGCTTTACCTTGAAGAACGAGAGCGAAAAGGTGAGAAAAACCAACATGAAGCAAGCAGCACTGAGTGCAAACTTCTTATGGAGTTCCGCCCTGTAGTACTGGTAGTAGAAATTTATGGGGGTTTTATCCTCAAGCTCCTTCACCTCCTGTTCAGCCTCCTCAATCCTCTCAGGAGAAGCCGTTTCTTGTTGTGTAAGTGAGGCAAGAAATAACCTTGCTTTTTGCAGCTTTTCTTCATGTCGAACTGTTTCCTCTTCAAGGGCAGAGCGATGAATGGCGATGTTTTCCTGTAGTTCCCTTACTGACAACTGAGAAGGAAGGGCTGATGCAAGACTGGCTATCTGTCCTGAGAAATTGAGAAAGAACCTTGCACTGTCCGCCTTGGAAAGAGCCCATCCTCCCTCCACATCATTTCTGAGCATCAAGGGATTGTCCATTTCAAGTTGGTAGATGAAGGCATTCAGATCATAGAGCGTTACCTCCGCCGATGGGGCACTGAGAATCTGGCCGGTGCGGTCATTGGAGGTCTCAAACAAAACGATATCATATACGGTGTTTCCCACTACTTCCTTGTTGACCAATACCGTGTTGCCTATCGTATTGGTGGAGTTGCTGGCAAGTTCCAAGGTAGGGAGCTCTCTCATGAGATCGCTGTAGAGTTCACGATACTTCTTGGTACTCCAAGGGAGCGCCTTGTCTGCGGTAAGGAATGTCATGAATGAAAAGATCAGGGAGATGAGGATGATGGGAAGAAACACATGTTTCAATGATATCCCACTACTGCGGATTGCAAGGATCTCGTTGTTTCCAGAGAGGTCCCCGATAACCATGCTTGAAGCCGTGAGGCTGGAGAACGGGAATGTGTAGAGCAAAAACTGTGGGATTGAGAGCATCACCAATTGGAAGACAGAGAACTAATCCACCTGCTTGAGAAGTATCCGTTGGGCAATGAGAAGAATCTGGTTGATGAAAAAGATGAAAAAGAAAAAAAAGAACGCCACAATAAAGGAAAGGAGGTACTCCCTTCCTATGTGGCGATATACTAAGCTGAATCGTGCACCTTGCTTCAACGTTATACTCCCGTTTAACCAAAACCCCCGCTTCCCCTTTCTG
>JAIMZO010000116.1 GCA_020054965.1 Spirochaeta sp.
AACGCTTAAAACTAAATCATATCATCATCTATGCTGTCTTGATCATTTTTGTGCTGATAGCCATCCTTCCTCTCTATTGGATGTGGCAGGCTGCATTCAGACAAACAGATCTTACTCATTATGATCCCTTTGCCTTTCCCAAAGCCCTAACATTCACGAAAATTGTGGAAGCATGGACAAAAGGAAGGATGTCTGTCTACATGCGCAACAGTGTCATTGTAGCTGTCCCTCGTGTTCTCGCCATCCTGTTATTGGCATCACTAGCAGGCTTCTCTTTTGGAAGTCTCAAATGGAAGGGAAGAAATGCCGTATTTGCTTTCATTCTGTTGGGAATGATGATCCCCATCCAAGCGATGATCATACCTATCTATTACAACATGCAACGGTTTGGTCTGATAAACACATTCTGGGCCATGATCATCCCCCCTGTTGGTATGATGATGCCCTTTGCCATCTTCATGATGCGGTCCTTCTTCTCCGACATTCCTGGGGAGATCATGGATAGCGCTGTTGTCGATGGCTGCTCCAAAGGAAAATCTTGGCTGTACATCATGCTGCCACAAGTGAAGCCAGCGCTCGTGTCCTTGCTGATCTTCGAGTTCATGTGGTCCTGGAATGATTACCTGCTGCCAATGTTGGTTGTATATGATGATTCCAAGAGAACATTGCCGATGGGTCTAAACTATTTTCAGGGACGCTATACAATGGACCAAGCACTCATTGCAGCAGGCGTCACAATCAGTACCTTACCGATCATCATTGTCTATGTTATCTTCCAGCGAAGCTTTATCCAAGGCATTACCGCTGGAGCCGTAAAAGGTTGATCAAAAAGGAGTAGTTCTATGCTGTGCGCACTAGTTGGTGCCGGAAACATGGGTATGAAACATACCAACGTGTTGCTCGGTCTCGATGTAACCATTGAATCTGTATGTGATATTTCAGAAGTGTCTCTAGAAGCGTATAAACAACGCTTCAAAGGTCGTCTGGAACAGGTGAAATACTATCAGGATTTTGACCAGATGCTTGCTTCTTCCCAAGCAGATATGGTGATCATCACCCTCCCCCCGTTCGCCCAGGACGGTCAATTCGAGAAAGCTGCCGAGGCAAAGAAACATGTGTTCATTGAGAAACCGATTGCCCTCACCCCAGAGCGTGGTTTGAGCATGGTAAGAGCAGCCCAAAATAACGGAATCATCTCATCGGTGGGCTTCCATATGCGACAAGGCGCAGTCTACCGATACATCAAGCAACTCATGAAGGAAGGCAAAGCTGGTAAACCAGTGTTATTCCAAGCTTTGTACTCTTGTAATTCGCTTCACACCCCTTGGTGGAGAGACAAGGAGAAAAGCGGCGGACAGATCTTGGAGCAGGTCATTCATCTGTATGACCTGGGGCGCTCACTCCTCGGAGAACCTCAAGGTGTCTCAGCAAGAATGCAAAACATCTGCCACAACAATATCGAGAACTACACCGTGGAAGATGTGAGCTCCTCACTCACCGCATATGCAAGTGGTGCAATCGGTACGATAAGTGCCACCAATTGTGCTGTACCTGGTGTATGGAAGGGTGCCTATACCTTGGTTTTTGAGAATCTGATGGTGGAATGCCAAGACTCCAACCATGCAACATTCATCTACACAAACGAAAACCCCATCCGCCGGGAAACCATCAGTGAGGAAGACAGCGACCATGCAAAGGGAATAGAAGAGTTTGTCAATTGTGTGAAACAAGACGTACAGAGCCCTTGCAGCATTGAAGAGGGATATAAGAGTTTACTGTATGTGTATGCTGCAACACAATCTGCCGAACAATCTGGAAATCTTTACTATTTGAAGGAGGAGCATGCAAATGTATAAGAAAGTCACTGTTGATAAACAGCTGAACCCATGTTTTGACTATGTCCAGGAACGACCACTAGGCGATACTGAAGTTCGCGTGAGATCACTGTTTGGATCACCGAAACATGGTACGGAGTTGACTGGGCTGACAGAGAACCCTTTCTCAAAACACTACTATGACGAAGAGCAACATATATTCAAGCAACGGGAAACCCCAATCGAGGAAACCATATCCGGGTTGGGAAACATGTGGGTAGGTGTTGTCGTCGAACGGGGCGAATCAGCAATGCGCTTCTCTCTTGGGGAGAGGGTTGCCGGGTATGGTGTCCTCTCTGAATATCATCAACTTGAGCAAGACAAGGTACTCAAGATGCCAGATGAAATGTCTTGGCAGACGGCGGTGTGTTTTGATCCTTTGCAATTTGCCCTGGGTGGTGTTAGAGATGCCCATATCCGAATCGGAGACAGGGTTCTTGTCTCAGGTCTTGGTGCAATCGGTATGTTGACAGCAAAACTGGCACGCATGGCAGGAGCTTCCTTGGTGGCAGTCAGCGACCCTGTTCCGATCAGGCGTGAGATAGCATTGAAAGCAGGAGCTGATCTCGCCTTTGACCCTACCTCAGATGACTACGGGTTGATCTTGCGTGACTATACCGGTGGCAGGGGACTGGATGCAGTTATCGAGACGAGCGCCTCCTATTCTGCCCTTCAGCAAGGCCTGAGAGCCCTTGCATATGGAGGTACATTGGCAAGCGTTGGCTGGTTCAAGGAACGGGAGGTAACAATGCACTTTGGACAGGAAGGACACTTCAACCAACAGAAGATTGTATTCTCTCGAGCATGCAGTGATCCCAACAATGATCATCCCAGGTGGAATTTCTCCCGCATAAAGGAAGAAGCTTGGCAGATACTCTGCAAAGGGCTTATCAGCGGTGATGATATTGTCACCCCAATAGTACCCTTCAGTGAAGCCCCTTCTGCGTATCGTGACCTGGTAATGGGGCATGCTGAGCATTGCATCAAACTTGGTGTTGATTTCTCATAGGAGTTCAATCGATGAAAATTACCTTTCTTGGTGCAGGAAGCACTATTTTTGCAAGGAACGTACTAGGCGATGTCATGATGACACCTTCACTCCAGGAGGCAGAGCTTGCCCTCTACGATATCGATGCAAACCGTCTGGAACAATCAAGGACAATCCTGGAAGCGATCCAAAGAGGAATTCCCAGCAGTAAAAACCACATCACCACCTATTGTGGGGAACATAATCGCAGGGAGGCCCTCCGTGGGGCACTTTTCGTGGTCAATGCTGTACAGATAGGGGGATACAAGCCTTCCACAGTCATCGATTTTGAGATTCCAAAAAAGTTTGGACTGAGACAGACAATTGCCGACACCCTGGGAATCGGGGGGATCATGCGAGGGATGAGAACACTTCCTTTCCTACGAGATGTAGCCCAAGAAATGGAAGCCGTTGCTCCTCATGCCTGGTTTTTGAACTATACAAACCCTATGTCAATCCTGAGTGGATATCTCCAACGATATACAGAAGTAGAGACAGTAGGACTCTGCCATAGTGTGCAAATATGTTCTGAGCGTTTACTGAACAATTTGGAAATGGGGCAATATCTGGATGGTCGGGTTGAATTGATTGCTGGCATCAATCATATGGGATGGTTGCTCCGCTTGGAGGACCACAAAGGAAATGATCTCTATCCAGAGATAAAAAAGCGAATTGAGACGAAGCAAGCCAAAAGGCATAACGATATGGTCAGGTATGAGTATGTACGAAGATTCGGCTACTACTGCACGGAATCGAGTGAACACAATGCAGAGTATAACCCATACTTCATCAAGAGACAGTACCCCGAGCTGATTGAACAGTACAACATCCCACTGGATGAATATCCTAAACGCTGTGAGAAACAGATCAGTGAGTGGCAACAACAGTATCAGGAGCTGGCAGACAAGCACATAATTGAACACAAACGTAGCAAAGAGTACGCAAGCCATATTATGGAAGCAAGAGTAACGAATACTCCTTATACCATCGGAGGGAATGTACTAAACACAGGGTCAATTGAGAATCTTGTACCGGATGCTTGTGTGGAAGTGCCATGCTTGATTGACAATAGTGGTATACACCCAACTGTTGTGGGCAAACTGCCAACACAGCTGGCTGCACTCAACAGTGTTCATGTTGCAGTGCACCAACTGACAATTGAGGCGTTTGTGACCAATAACAAAGAAGCGTTGATCCAAGCTGCCCTTCTGGACCCTCATACTGCCGCAGAGCTCTCAATCGATGACATCGTAGCGATGACTGAAGAGTTGCTCGAAGCACATGGCATTACATTGCATTAGGTTTTAAAGCCCCTTCCTTTGAGGAGGGGCATTGCTCTTGTTTATGCATAGTGATACGGTGCCTGCTTGGCTTCACTCCTGAGAAATTCAATCAAGACCCCGACCCCTGTTCCCAGTTGGTTTTGCAACTGTTCAGCCTCATGAGGAAAGGCTTGGGCATGAGTGATGGCAATGAGCACCCTCTCACGGAAGAACCTGTTGAACTGTATCCTGCTCTTGTTGTATCGCCCTCCAAGCTTGTCCATCAGGTAACGCTCTGTCAGGGTTCGGCTCCCAATCTTCCGGTTCTCCAACAACAGTTTATGGTCATACTCCGAGAGGTCACTGTAATGCAGCAACAACCACAACTCAAAGCAAGGGTTGGTGATACAGAGATGGAATCCAGTCTCTTTACAAAGAGCCAGCATCGCTTCATATTGGAATTCCTTAAAACTATGCATATCACGGTCAACAATAATTGAGACGTGATCGAGCTCCGGGTGATAGTGATTACTCTGCCCAAGCAGCTCAACAGTTTCCTCAAAGATGTTCAGGGGATTGCTTCCGGTATTGGGACCATGACGGAGAGGTATCATCTCAACCATGGGGGAGATACCCAATTCAGAGGAGTATTGCATCAGACCCTTGAAGTACTGGTATTCAGTGCGTCTCCCCTCACAGGCAATGAAGAACCTGCTTCTTGGTGCATATTTTCGCCCACCTTGCGCTGACCGCTGTCCGAAGGGTTGTCCAATTCTCATTGCTCATCCTCCCCGGGAAGATAGAGGCTCTCAAAGAAAGGTACTCCTCCATAGCGACCATTCAGATAGGCATGTTCGAGCTGAGCGTCAAACTGCTCCTGGAACTGGTCGAAGGGATAGATGATACTCGCTCCTTCCTTGTCCTTCTCGACAAAGAATATCTCATCACGACGTAGGAGTCTTAGGTTGAGCAGTAGGCTCTCATGGGTTGTGACAACCAGTTGTATGTTCTTTGTCTTTGCCAATTCCAGATAGTTTTTCACAAACTGCAGTGTGAGTTTTGGGTGCAGGGATCGGTCAATCTCATCAATGACCGTCACACTTCCCTGCTCTGAAGTAACCAATACCGAGAGTAAATCAAGGAGCCTTCTTGTTCCGTCAGACTCTTCATCATAGCCAAAGTATGCTTCCTTGTGGGCAAATCCTACTTCAGAGAATTGTAGCGCACCACTCTTCTGTTGCATGAGAAATAGGCGGGACCCTATTTGCAGTCGGTAGGGAACTTGCCTCTTGAGGGCTCTCTCTTTGTCAGCTTCATACTGCCCGCGATAAGCTGGAGGCACATGA